>JANMWQ010000180.1:0-7546 GCA_031394085.1 Rhizobacter sp.
CGACCGCATCCGACGCCGAGATCAAGGCCGTCGTCACCTACATGGTGAACAGCGCGAAGTGACGCGGTCTGCTTGACACGAAAGCCGGCGCGAGCCGGCTTTTTTTTCGCGTGCATCCAGCGCGAAAAGCTCAGCGTAGAAGAGCGACGAGGGGCATGGCACGTCGAAGCATGCCCCCGCCACGCCCGAACAACCCCCGAGGAGCCCCCCGATGAAAACCTTGCTGATGATCGCTACCGCCGCCGCGCTCAGCGCCTGTGCCAGCAGCCCGACGATGATGAAAGTCGACAACGCGGCGCTGCCCGAGGCCGTGCGTGTACCGGCGGGGCAGAAGGTGAGGATGGCGACCACCGGTGTGGGTGAGATCACCTACGAATGCCGCGAGAAGAAGGACATGGCCGGTCAGCACGAGTGGGCCTTCGTCGGCCCGGTCGCGACCCTCTACAGCGGCGACAAGAAGACGGTCGGCAAGTACTACGCCGGCCCGACCTGGGAGGCCGCCGACGGCTCCAAGGTCACCGGCAAGCAAGTCGCGATCGCACCGGCAAGCCCGGGCAGCATCCCGCTGCAACTCGTCAAGGCCGAGCCGGCGATGGGCGCAGGCGCGATGGCCGGCGTGAGCTACATCCAGCGCCTCAACACCAAAGGCGGCGTGGCCCCGGCCATGGCCTGCGATGCGATGGGCAAGGGCAAGCGCCAAGTGGTCGCGTACGAAGCCGACTACGTGTTCTACGGCATGTGAAATGGTGCACTCCGCTCGCCGGGTTCGGCGAGCGACCCTCCGCGAGGGCGGGGCCTTGCTCGGGGCGGCCCAGCGCGGCGGCCCCTCAAGGCGGCTTCGGCTTCAGCGCGAAGCCGAAGCGATCGGGCAGGTCGGCGAAGCGGGTCTCGGTCGGTGACCACCGGCCCGCTTCGACTGCATCCGCCGCGAGTTCCATGTCGAGCGTGTGCACGATGCCCAAGCCGAGGTCGGTGGCGAGGAACAGCCGTCCGTGCTCATCGAGCCAGGCGCCCTCGAACTTTGCCGCCAAACCCGTGTGGCTCGTGACCTCGGGTGACGAGGTGCCTGCAGCGAGTCGCCACACCCATGGCGCTGCTTCGAGCTCGACGTAGACCCGTTGCGGCCCGTTCTGGAAGAACCAGCAACCCGCGTCGTCACACAGGTAGTTGCGCTCGATGAACTCGCGCAATTTCTCGTGCTGAATGCGGCTGCCCTTGACCTGCGGGAATGGCCCCGCGTGCTGGATGCGCTCGTCGCGCATGTACCAGTCGCCGCGCGCGTCGAGGGCGAGCCAGTCGTAGCAATGCGGCACGTTCGGCCACTTCTTCAGGGCTTGCTTGACGATGTCGTCCATCAGCGCACGCTCGGCCGCCCGGAGGGCGCGGAAGCCCCCGCGGGGGGCAGCGAGTGAAACGAGCGAGGGGGTTCCATACCGCGGATGGTGACTCAGATGTTCGCGTTGATCCAGCCCATCACCTGTTCGGGCAAGGTCTGAACATGCCCCGGCCAGCCACCACCGGCAAAGCCGACGTGCCCGCCGTGCCACGGCTGCCAGAGGGTCACGAACTCACCCACCTCGCGTTGCTGCGGCAAACAGTGCGCCGGCACGAACGGGTCGTTGCGCGCGTTGAGCACGAGCGCCGGGATGCGGATGCGCGCGAGGTGCGGCTTGGCCGAGCCGCGCGACCAGTAGTCGTCGGTGTCGGCAAAGCCATGCAGCGGCGCGGTGAAGACGTTGTCGAACGCGTAGAGCGTGCGCGCGGCGAGCAGCGTGTCGCGGTCGAACAGGCCCGGGTGCTGCGCGAGCTTGGCGAGCGCCTTCGGCTTCATCGAGCGCAGGAACATGCGCGTGTAGACCTGCCGGTTGAACCCCTCGCCGATCGCGCGACCGCCGGCCGCGAGATCGATCGGCGACGACACCGCGCAGACGGTGCCCGCGGTCTTCGACGCCGACTCACCCGCCTCTTCGGCCCAGCGCAGCAGCGCATTGCCGCCGAGCGAAACGCCGACCACCGCGACCTTGCCGCGATGCTGGGCGCGAATGCGTTGCAGCACCCAGCCGATCTCCTCGAAGTCGCCCGAGTGGTAAGCGCGCGGCGCGAGGTTGAGCTCGCCCGAGCAGCCGCGGAAGTGCGGCACCGCGAAACGCCAGCCGTGCGCGCGTGCCCAGTGCGCGAAGGCCTGCGCGTAGTGGCTGGCCGACGAGCCTTCGAGGCCGTGGAACAGCACGAGGAGCGGCTTGTCGGCGTCGTCGGCGTCGTTGACGCGCCGGGCGCCGGGCCGCCCCACGGCCGGCGCGGCCCCCTCGGGGGGCGTGGTCGCCGTACCCGGCGACCCGGGGGCCGACATCTGCCAATCGACATCGATGAAGTCGCCGTCGGGTGCGGCCCAGCGCTCGCGCGTGTAGCGCGGCACCGGCCCGTCGAATCGTTTCGAGAACAGCGCGGGCCAGATCGTCTGCGCATTGCCGCCGATGAGCCAGCGCGGCGCGTGGTAATGCTTCATCGCGGTCAGTGCAAGACGGATGCGGTCTCGGCGATCTCTTGCACCTCGCGCAGCGAGCCCGGGCTCGCGTGGTGCGAGACCAGACGCCAGCCCTGCGCGGTCTGCACATAGACGTTGGTCGCCACGACCCAGGCCGACTGCGGGCCTTCGGTCGTCAGGATCCGGATGTGTTCGAGCACGCTGTGCACCGCGCAAGCGTGCGCCTGCAGCCGCCGCACCTTCTCGGGCTGCGCATTGACCGCGCCGTTCGCGAAGATCGCCTCGAAGGTCGCTCGGATCGCCACCGCGCCGACCGCGCGCGGCCCGCCGGGGTGCACGCAGCTGATCTCGTCGTCGTCCGACCACACGGCCATCAGCCGATCGATGTCGCCGTGCTGCAGCGCTTCGTAGAACTGCTGCTCGATTTCGTCGGGGGAACCGAGCAGGGCGATGGTTTTGACGCGAGCCATCGGACCGGTCCTTATCTGAACACCACGGTCTTGCGACCATTCAGCAGCACGCGGTGCTCCACATGCCAGCGCACCGCGCGCGCCAGCACCACGCTCTCGACATCGCGGCCGACCGCGGTGAAGTCTTCCGGGTCGTGCGAGTGGTCGACTCGGGCCACGTCCTGCTCGATGATCGGGCCCTCGTCGAGTTCGGCGGTCACGTAGTGCGCGGTCGCACCGATCAGCTTCACGCCGCGTTCGTGCGCCTGGTAGTAGGGCTTGGCGCCCTTGAAGCTCGGCAAAAAACTGTGGTGGATGTTGATCGCGCGGCCCTTGAGAAACCCGCAGAACTCGCGGCTCAGGATCTGCATGTAGCGCGCCAGCACGACCAGATCGATCTGCTGTTCGGCCACCAGATGCTCGACCTGCAACTCCTGCGCGCGCTTGGCCTCTGCGCTCGCGCCGGTCGGCAGCGGCAGGTGATGAAACGGCACGCCGTGGCTGGCGCAGAGCTCGGCGAAGTCAGGGTGGTTCGAGACCACGCCGGCGATTGCCGCCGGCAACTGGCCCGACCGGCAGCGGAACAACAGGTCGTTGAGGCAGTGGCCGTGCTTGCTGACCATCAACAGCAGACGCGGCTGGCGCGCGCGTGCGTGCACCTGCATGCTCATCGCGAAACGCTCGCGCAGCGGCGCGGCCAGCGCTTCGAGCTGCGCCACGGCGGCCAGCGCCTCGGGCGCCTCGAAGTGCACGCGCATGAAGAACAACCCGGTGGCGTCGGCGCCGAGCACGTCGCCGAACTGCTGCGAATCAATGATGTTGCAGCCGGCTTCATACAGCAGGCCCGACACCGCGTAGACGATGCCCGTGGTGTCTCGACAAGAGAGCGTGAGGATGAATTCGTGCTGGCTGGACATAAGATACGCTCCGCTGCCTTCGCGGTAGCCCGCCGATTGTACGAACGACCTGCCGAACCGGTCGCCACTGGAGACGAACCCGCCCATGCCCACGCCGAAAAGCGACTGGTCCGAACGCAGCCTCGAGCTTTCGCGCTTGCTGGCGCGCGCGGGGTTGGGCGATCGCGTGGCATTTGCCACGCTCTACGAACAGACCAGCTCGCATCTGCTGGGGGTCGTGCTGCGTATTCATCGTGACCGGGCCCAGGCCGAAGACATCCTCCAGGAGGTGTATGTCAACGTCTGGCGCGCGGCGCAAAGCTTCGATGCCGCCCAAAGCCAGCCCCTCACCTGGCTGACCAGCATTGCGCGCAACCGCGCCATCGACAGCCTGCGCCGCAGCAACACCCAGCCGCGCCTGCAAACCAGTTTCTCCGCTCCATTTACCGACAACGACAACGAGGACGCCGACGTGTACGACACCGTGGCCAGCGATGCACCCGGCCCGCTCGACCTGCTGAGCCGGGCCTTGGATGCGCGCGCGCTGTCGTCCTGCATGGAGGGACTGAGCGCCCACCAACGCCAAAGCGTTGCGCTCGCGTTCTTCGACGGGCTGAGCCATGCCGAGGTGGCCGACAGCATGCGCCAGCCGCTCGGCACGGTGAAATCGTGGGTGCGACGCGCGCTGTTGACCCTCAAAGGCTGCCTTGAATCCGCGGTGCAGCGCGATACCGGCGCCGCCGGTCGCTGACCCCGGATCCGACATGGACTACAGCCGCCCTGAACTCGCCGACCGGCTCGCCGCCGAATACGTCGCCGGCCTGCTGCGCGGGCCGTCGCGCCGCCGCTTCGAAGCCCTGCTGCCGGCACACCCGGTGCTGCGCACCGCGGTGCGGGCCTGGCAAGACCGGCTGATGCCGCTGACCGACGCGATCTCGCCTCAAACCCCATCGGCCGAGGTCTGGAGGCGCATCGAGGCGCGCATTCATGGCGCGTCGGGTGCGTCGGGTGTCGCACCGGGCCGTGCCGAGCCGGTCGGCTGGTGGCGTCAGCTCGCCTTCTGGCGGAGCCTCTCGGCGGTCGCCGGCGTGGCCGCGCTCGCACTCGCCGTGACACTCGCCAACCCCGGGCCGGCGCAGGCGCCGATCATCGTCGTGCTCTCGGCCGCCACGCCGGCACCGGGCACGCCGGCCGGCGCGGTGGCACCGGCGTCGTTCATTGCCAGCATCACCGCCGACGGCCGCGCGATGGTGACCAAACCGATCGTCAATGTCGCGATGCAGGCCGATCGTTCACTCGAACTCTGGTCGCTGCCGGCAAAGGGCGCGCCGCGCTCGCTCGGTCTGATCGCGGCCGACAAGGCCAGCGTCGTGCAGCGCGGCAAGGTGCTCGACGGCACCGACGCGTTCGCCGTCACGCTCGAACAGGCCGGCGGATCGCCGGACGGCAAGCCGCGCGGCCCGATCCTCTACGTCGGCAAACTCACGCTCTGAGCCTCCGTCGCCGGCGGCGCCGGGGCGGTCACGCAATCAATGCGCGTGGACCTTCTCGCCGGCCCCGAGCCGATAGACCGTACCGCAATACGGGCACTTGCCCTCGCCGGTCGTCGCCACATCGATGAAGACGCGCGGGTGCGTGCTCCACAGCGTCATCTTCGGGTTCGGGCAGAAGATCACGCCCGGGCCTTCGAGGTCTCTCGCGGTGACTTCAATCGTTGCAACGGATTCGCGGCTCATGGCGTTCAGACCTTGCTCAGCCATTCGGCGTACTTCGGGTTGCGGCCGTTGACGATGTCGAAGAACGCCGCCTGGATCTTCTCGGTGATCGGCCCGCGTGTCCCCACATAAGCACCGGCGCCGAGTTCGATGCGGTCGAGTTCGCGGATCGGCGTGACCTCGGCTGCGGTGCCGGTGAAGAAGGCTTCGTCGCAGATGTAGACCTCGTCGCGCGTGATGCGTTTTTCGACCACCTTCAGGCCCAGGTCGGCGCAGATCGAAAACACCGTGTTGCGCGTGATGCCGTTGAGCGCACCGGCCGACATGTCGGGCGTGTAGACCACACCGTTTTTCACGATGAACAGGTTCTCGCCGGCGCCTTCGCTGACGAAGCCGTTGGTGTCGAGCAGCATCGCTTCGTCGTAGCCGTCTTCGGTCGCTTCCATGTTGGCGAGGATCGAGTTCGTGTAGTTGCTGACCGCCTTGGCCTGCGTCATCGTGATGTTGACATGGTGGCGGGTGTAGCTCGAGATCTTCACGCGGATGCCGCGCTTCAAACCTTCTTCGCCGAGGTAGGCGCCCCACGGCCAGGCGGCGACCATCAGGTGCACGGTGTTGCCCTTGGGCGAGACGCCGAGTTTTTCGGAGCCGAGCCAGACGAGCGGGCGCAGGTAGCAGGATTCGAGCTTGTTCTCGCGCACCACGGCGAGCTGCGCCTGCATCACTTCTTCCATCGAGAAGGGGATCTTCATGCGCAGGATCTTGGCGCTGTCGAACAGGCGCTGGGTGTGCTCGCGCAGCCGGAAAATGGCCGTGCCGCCCTGGGCGTTGTAGGCCCGAACCCCCTCGAAGGCACCGCAGCCGTAGTGCAGCGTGTGGGTCAGCACGTGGATCTTGGCGTCGCGCCATTCGACCATCGTGCCATCCATCCAGATCTTGCCGTCGCGATCGTCCATCGACATGGCCATGTCGGTCTCCAGTTCTCGTCATGTGAGCGAGAACCATTCTATTCGGCCCACCCTCTCGGGCGACGGTACGGCCGTCGTGCTGGCTCAGGCGTTTGCGCGCGCCCCGAAGAAGTGCTGGAACACGCCGGGCTCGTTGACCTCACGCGTCGCGAGGCCCTCGATCGGTTCGTGAAAAGGCTGCGACGGCGGCGCCACGTCGAGCGCGGCGGGCATCGTGTTGTCCCAGACCGTGCCGAAGCTGCTCGTCGCCATGAACTCCGAATCGTTCGCGCCACGGTTCACCATGCGCCGCGCCGGCATGAACCGAAAAGCGGGGCATCGCCGCGCCAGTTCATGCCGCAGCACGGGCCAGCGTGAACAAGTTGCGCAACACGAGGCGCGCCGCGCTTGACGCGACAATCCGAACCATGCCGCAACTTCGACCCGTCACGCCACCGCCCGCGGAGCCCGCACCGCTGCGCGTCAAGGGCCAGCGCAGCGACCCGCAGAAGTTCGCGGTCGACGTGCGCTCGAGCCGCATCGACGGCCAGGGCGCATTCGCCGCCGAGGCGATCCCGGCACGGCGCAAGATCGGCGAGATCCGCGGCGAGGCGGTCAGCGTGCGAGAGGCGCGGCGGCGTGCGAAGGGCGTCGCGCGAATCATGATCGTCGAGCTCAGCGACACCCGCGCGATCGACGCCTCGCACTCGACCGATCCACTGCGCTTCACGAACCACTCGTGCCAGCCGAACGCGGTGCTGCGGATTTGCCAAGGGCGCGTCGAGTTCTACGCGATGCGCGATGTGAAGCCCGACGAAGAACTGACGGTGAACTACGGCGAGACGCACCACGAAGGCAAGCTGCGCTGCCGCTGCGGCGCCGCGAACTGCATCGGCCGGCTCTGACGCGAGCGTCGCTCGCTCGCTCGCTCGACCGACCGCTCGCTCGATCCGCTACGGCTTGCGGAAGATCACCGCGTGCTGCCACGGCAGCCCGCTCGCGGTGCGTTCCCACACCAGCCCCGACGCGCCGGCCTCGCGCCGCACCTGCGCCT
>JANMWQ010000185.1:0-5136 GCA_031394085.1 Rhizobacter sp.
GCTGATGATGTAGGCGCGGTCGCAGATGCCCAGCGTCTCGCGCACGTTGTGGTCGGTGATCAGCACGCCGATGCCACGGTTCTTCAGGAAACTGATGATGCGCTGGATCTCGATCACCGCGATCGGGTCGACGCCGGCGAACGGTTCGTCGAGCAGGATGAAGCGCGGCTGCGTGGCGAGCGCGCGCGCGATCTCGACGCGCCGGCGCTCGCCGCCCGAGAGCGCGGGCGCGGGTGAAGCGCGCAGCTTGTCGATCGAGAGGTCGTGCAGCAGGCCGTCCAGCAGCGCTTCGATCACCGCGGGCTTCAGCGCCTTGCCGTGCGCGTCGATCTGCAGCTCGAGCACCGCGCGCACGTTCTCCTCGACCGTCAGCTTGCGAAAGATCGAAGCCTCTTGCGGCAGGTACGACAAGCCGAGCCGCGAGCGCTGGTGAATCGGCATCAGCTCGACGCGCTTGCCCTCGATCGTGATTTCGCCGGCATCGCAACGCACCAGGCCGACGATCATGTAGAAGCTCGTGGTCTTGCCAGCGCCGTTGGGCCCGAGCAGGCCGACGACTTCGCCGCTGTTCACCGACAAATGCACGTCTTTGACGACGGTGCGAGCGCCGTACGCTTTGCGCAGGCCGGTGGCTTCGAGCCGGTGGGCGAGGCCGCTTGCCTCCTCGGCTTTCGCGGCCAGCACGCTCAACGGTTGTCCTTGGCCGCGGGCGCCGACACAGGTGCCGACACAGGTGCCGACGCGGGTGTCGACGCGGGTGTCGACGCGGGTGTCGACGCGGGTGTCGAGTTACCGAGCGCCGGGCTGAGTTTGAGCGGGGCCGAGGCTGCTGCCGATGCCGCGGCCGCCATCTCCGCGGCGGCTTCGCTGCCCTCGCGCGGCATCAGCACCGAGCGAATCCGGCCGCCGGGGTTGGCCGGCGTCGGCTTCGCGCTGTTGCCCGAAACGGTGATTTTCTCGGTTGTGGCGTCGTAGACGATCAAGTCGCCGCTGGTGTCGCTGGCGAGCGTGGCGCCGCGCAGCTGGCGCAGCTGGGCGCGGTTGACGAACTTGACCAGGTCGGCCTTGCCGTCGTATTCGAGCCGCTCGGCTTCGCCTTCGAAGTATTCGTTGACGCCGTCGCGCTTCTGGCGAAACGTGGCGGGCCGGTTCGAGGCCCCGAAAGCGACCGCGGTGTAGTAGCCGTTGGGCAGCTGACGCACCTCGACCCGATCGGCCCGGATCACCATCGTGCCGCGGCTGATGACGACGTTGCCGGTGTAGACGATGGACTGCTTTTGCAGATCGGTCAGCGCCGAGCCGGCATCGATGTTGAGCTGTTGCAGCCGGTCGGCCCGCTCGGCGAGCGCCGGCGCGGCCAGCGTGAGGGCCGCAGCGAGTGTGATCACCAACCCGCTGAGCGCGTGCCGCAGCGCGGTGGATGAGGGTGAGAACGAATTGTTTGTCATAAGGGCATGAAACTTGCATGCCATTCTAGCCCACGCATTCGATGCCCGGCAGCGCGCTCAGCCCGGTTTACGCAAGCGTTGCAGCAGGAAATCGGTGACCGCGAGCGCGCGCTCGTTGTCGCCTGCCAGCGTGCCCGAGGTGTAGAAGCGGCCCTGGACGCCGATCGCCGGCACGCCGTCGATCTTGTAGCCGTCGACCAGCTGGTTCGCCTGTTTCAGTTTGGCCCCGATGCCGAACGAATTGAAGGCCTCCATCAGTTTGGCGGCATCGATGCCGCTCTTGGTCGCAAAGGCGATGATCTCGGTCGGGTTGTCGAGCCGCTGGCGCTCGACGTGGATCGCGTAGAACACCTTGCGCTGCATCGCCGGCACGAGGCCGAGGCTGTCGAGCGCGTAGAAAAGTCGCTGGTGCGCCACATAGGTTTCGGGCCGAAACGCAACCGGCACGCGCCGAAACGACACATCGGTCGGCAGCTGTCGGGCCCAGAAGTCGAGCGCCGGCTCGAACGCCGCGCAATGCGGGCAGCCGTACCAGAAGAACTCGATCACCTCGAACGTGCCCGGCGGTGCACCCACCGGCACGGGCTGCGTCAGGCGCACGTAATGCCGGCCCTCGATCGGCCCGCCCTGCGCGGTGGCGGCGGTCGGCAACGCGAGTGCCGCGGCGCCGGCGCCGAGCAGTCTGGTCGAGAACTGGCGTCTTTTCATGGCGGTCGAATCTCGGTGGGAAGGGCGGAGGGATGACGGAGTCGGTCGGGCCAGCAAAGTTCAGGCCCGTCCACAGAACGGCTCAGCGCTGGACGCGCACCAGCGCTGCTTCGACGCCCGCGGTGCCGAGCTTTTCTTTCGCGGCGTCGGCGTCACCCTTGTTGTCGAACGGCCCGAGGCGCACGCGGTAGACCGTGCGGCCGGCCTGCTCGCGCTCGGTCAGCCTGCCCTCCATGCCCAGCATCGCGAGCTTGGCGCGCTGCGCTTCGGCGTCTTCGGTGCGGCCGTAGGCGCCGGCTTGCACGAAGTAGCTGAACGGGTCGGCGCCACCGGCGCCCGAGGCGCTCGCCGTGATCTTCGGTGCGGCAGGTTTGTCGGCGAGGATCGCCGCGGGGTCGCGTGCGCCGGCCGGTGCCGAGGCGCGCGCGGCTGACGTGGGCGGCGGTGGCGTCGCGCCCCCGGTGACGGCCGGCATCGGCAGCGCGCCCGGCTGCTGCGTGGCCACCGGCGGTGCCGGCGGTGGCGCGACGATGCCGCTCGCCGCGCCGTTCGGCTTGGCCGGGTTCTTGCCATAGAGGGGGCTGTTCGGGTCCCAGTTCTTGTTCTTCTGGACCTCCGCGGCATCTTGGTCGGCGGTGCGCTGCGGCACCTTGTTGACGAACGGAATCGGCACCTTGGTCACGTACAACGCCACGCCGAGTGCCAGCGCCAGACCGATCAGCAGGCCGATGACGAGGCCGACGGCAAAGCCGCCTCGTTGGCGGCCGAAGCCGGTGCGCTGCAAATTCTTCTTGTTGTCGTTCATGTCGATTCCGGCTGGGGTTCGGGGGTGTCGCGGTCCATCCGCTCGGGCGCGCTGACGCCGAGCACCGCGAGCGTGTTGCGGATCACCTGGCGCGTCGCGATCAGCAGCGCGATGCGCGCACGGGCGAGCGCGGCGTCGCCCACCAGCACGCGTTCGGCGGCGTAATAGCTGTGGAACGCACCGGCGATCTCGCGCACGTAGAACGTGAGGTCGTGCGGTGCGAGGCCGGCGGCGGCGTTCGCGAGCATGGCCGGGTACTCGGCGAGCTTGAGCATCAGCGCGGCTTCGGTCGGCGCGGTCAGCAGCGAGAGGTCGGGCGCGTGTTCGTCATTCGACTCCAGCGAGCCGCCGTGCTCGACGAAGTTGCGGATCACCGAGCAGATGCGCGCATGCGCGTACTGCACGTAGAACACCGGGTTCTCGTCGTTCTGCTTCAACGCCAGGTCGACGTCGAAGGTGAACTCGCTGTCGGCCTTGCGGGCGAGCAGAAAGAAGCGCACCGCGTCGCGGCTGGTCCAGTCGATCAGGTCGCGCAGGGTCACATAGCTGCCGGCGCGCTTGGAGATCTTGACCTCCTCGCCGCCTTTCATCACCGTGACCATCTTGTGCAGCACGTACTCGGGGTAGCCGGCCGGCACGCCTTTGTCGGCCGCTTGCACGCCGGCGCGCACCCGCGCGATCGTGCCGTGGTGGTCGCCGCCCTGGATGTTGATCGCCTTGGTGAAGCCGCGCTCGTGCTTGTGCAGGTGGTAGGCGACGTCGGGCACGAAGTAGGTGTAGGTCCCGTCTTGCTTCCTCATCACGCGGTCTTTGTCGTCGCCGTAGTCGGTGGTGCGCAGCCAGAGCGCGCCGCCTTCTTCGTAGGTCTTGCCGGCCGCGATCAGGCGCGCGACCGTGTCGTCGACCCGGCTGCTGGCGTACAGGCTCGATTCGAGAAAGTAATGGTCGAAGCGCACACCGAAGGCTTGCAGGTCGAGGTCTTGCTCGTGGCGCAGGTAGGCCACGGCGAACTGGCGGATGCCGTCGAGGTCGTGCACATCGCCCGAGGCGGTGAAGGCGCGGTCGTCGGCCTTGACCGTCTTCTTCGCGAGAAAGTCGGCGGCGATGTCGGCGATGTACGCGCCGTTGTAGAAGCCCTTGCTCGCCGGGTTCTCGGGGTCGATCGGCCAGCAGGCGTCACCGGGCGTGAAGCCTTGCGCGCGCAGTTGCGTGCTGTGCGCGAGCGTGGCGATCTGCACGCCGGCGTCGTTGTAATAGAACTCGCGGCTGACCTGCCAGCCCTGCGTCTCGAACAGGTTGCAGATCGCGTCGCCGAGCGCGGCCTGGCGCGCATGGCCCACGTGCAGCGGCCCGGTCGGGTTGGCCGAGACGAACTCGACCAGCACCCGGTCGGCCCTGGCGGGCTGGCGGCCGAAGGCCTCCCCGGCAGCGATCACTTCGCCGACGACGGCCTGCCGGGCCGCCGCCTTCAGCCGAACGTTGATGAACCCCGGACCGGCGATCTCGAGCGCGTCGACCCAGCGTTGCACCGCTGGTTGGCGGTTCAGTGCGTCGACCAGCGCGGCCGCGAGCTCGCGCGGGTTGCGTTTGAGCGCCTTCGCCAGCGGCATCGCCGCGGTGCAGGCGAGGTCGCCGTGGGCGGCCTGTTTGGGAGACTCGAAGGCGGCGCTGAGCGAGCTCTGCGGCGCGACCTCGGCGATCGCTGCGCCGAGCGCGTCGATGAGGTCCTGTTTGGCTTGGATCATCGGACGATTCTACGGGGCGGCCTCGGCGCCGCGCGGGCCGGACCGGGTGCCACACCGAGCGGGAATAGTCCCCGTTTGCCGCGCTGTTCGACGCCACGCGCGCGAGTCTCCGGTGCGAAGATGCGCACTCGAATGCCCTGCGCCATGCCAACCGTCCCGATGCCCTTGCCTCCGACCCCGCCGGACGCGCCCGCGTTGCCGAGCCACATCGGCAAGTACCGCGTGCTCAAGCGCCTCGGCGAAGGCGCGACCGCCGAGGTCTTCTTGTGCCACGACGACTTCAAGGACATCGACGTGGCGATCAAGCGCGTGCGCCCGAACGTCACTGGCGACGCGATGGACGGCCGCTACTCCGAGCGCTTCTTCGCTGCCGAGGCCGCGCTGGTCGGGCGCCTGAATCACCCGAACGTCGTGCAAATCTTCGACGCGG
>JANMWQ010000199.1:0-5640 GCA_031394085.1 Rhizobacter sp.
GCGCCGCCCGCTGTGCGCAACGTGTTGCGCGGCACGTTGGCAGCGGACAAACTTTTGAAGTCGACCGCAGCGGCACCGTTCGGCACTCCGGTGCGAGACGAAGAGTCGAGGAGCGTCGACGAAATGCCTGTCATGAGGGCACCCTTCCAGAACGAGACCAGCCGCATCGGCCGCGCGATCAGCACGACCGCCCTTGCAGTTCGAGCCCCACAAGCAACCAGCTTGATGAGGCGATAAAGAATGATCAGGAGGCCGGCTTTTCGTCGGCTTTGTCACGCTTTACCGGCTCGTGCGTCGCCGATACCTGCCTGCAGCAGCAGGAAATCGCCGCAAAGCCTCAGCAAAGCCGGGTTGCAAAGACTCCGCTTCGAAGACCGAAACCAGGTGCCTCGACATCACGTCGGCGGCATCTCGGCCCGGGCTTCTTTGATTCGAATCAAAACTGCTTAAGGAGCATTGCTATGGGTCTCGAAATCTCTCCATTGACGCCAACTGCCGGCACCGATTTCAACAATCTCACCGGTTTCTCCGTGCCGGCGGATGTCCCGACGCCGACGGCCAAGAAGGGTGAGGCGGCAGTCACCGTGGCGCCCCTGCCGGCATTCCTCGCAACGCCGGAAGCGACCACCCAAGCCGCCGCAACCGAAACGCCCGCCGCGACCGTGAACACGGCCACCGACAGCGCCGAGCCGATCAAGATCGAGTTCGGCACGAATGGCGGTTTTTCCGAAGTTGCAACCCCGGTCGCGAAGACGACGCCCGCAGCGACATCTTCCGGCGCGACGACCGTGAGCGATTCGGCCCGCAGTGCTGCGAAGTCGACGCTCGCCAGCATCGACGCGAAGCTGGCAGCGAACGGTTACTCGAAGACGATCGGTAACCAACGCGAGCGGACCGATGCAGTCAACGCGGTGATCAAGAACCTGAGCGGCGACGCGAAGACCAAATTCCTGAACGAATTGAAACCGCTCGCCGAGGAGCTGGGCCTGAACTTCGGCCGACCCGAGCTCGACGGCGGCAAAGCCGCATTCGACAAGCTCAGCCCCGAGAAGCAGGCGATCAACCGCGAGCTCTACGAGGAGTGGAAAACCGGCAAGAGCGCCACGCCGACGCCAGCAGCGGCTGAGAAAACTGCGTCGACAACGAAGCCGGCCGAGAAAAAGGTGGCGCCAGAGGCAGCCGCCATCGATCAGCAACCGCGTTCGGGCCAGTTCACCGATCGGCTCAACGACCTGAAGACTCACGACGAGGCTTACGCCATTGCCTGGGCGAAAACGTTGCTGCCTGAACGCGGCAGCCGCGTCACCAGCAGCAGCGTGGCGGGCAGCCCGAGCGCCGGCGTCTGGCTTGCCAGCGAACCCGAGGTGGCCGCGAGCCTGAAGTCCAAACCGACGGCCGAAGAGTTCGGGCGCAGGATGAAGCAGGTCGCCGACCAGCAGTAAACCAGAAAAGCCTCGTCGAAGCCGGCGGGGCATTCAGCAACGAGAAGCACGCCCCGGCGGCGTGCCTTCGACGCATGAACAGCGCCGCCACCGTGCTGGCGCAACAGGGATTCTCGCCATGGCCATCGCACCGCTCACATCGATTCCCGGCAATGTTTCGTTCACCGCGACCGGTACCGACAACCAGGACAGACTGGCAACGCTGAGTCGCACGTCGGCGAAGACGCCGACCACACCCCGGTCGGGCGGCGGTGTGGCACGCCGGGAGACGGCCCAGCGTTCGGCCCCTGCAGAGACACAGCAGCCAGCGACCGCGAGCCGGTCCTACAGCCGCAGCCAGAGCGCCGACACGTCGGCGCTTCGCGCCAGCAGACGCGAGGCGGCAGCCGAGCGCTTCACACCTCGCGACCCGGTGTCGCTGTCGTTCGAAGTCGCCTCGACCACCACGCCGACCAACACGCTGACGCCTGCATCCGCCGAGGCGACAGGCGCCGGTACGGCGTCCACCGCGGCATCGGCCGAACAAGTGCTGGCCGCGTACGACGCGCTGCTGCAGCAGGCCCTCGGTTCGAAGGTCAAGGTGCCCGCAGACTTGGGTCACACCGACCGTGCGAAGTTGTCGGCCGACGCGTTGAAGGCGCTGCCGCCGGCGAAACAAGCGGCGTTTCTCCAACGGGCCGAGGCCATCGGTCGCAGCCTCGGTCTCAATTGGGGCCTGACGAAAATCGACGCTGCCGGAAAGCGGGTGCCGCTCAACGCCGGCGTGGCAGCCAAGCTCGACGACGGCGCCGCGAAGGAGTACGCGAAGATCGCGTCGCAGTCGCCGAAGGCGCCGTCAGCCACGCCTGCCGTCGCTGCCGAGACGACAGCCACCGACAGCACGCAGACTGCGACGCAGACGCCGCAGGCGATCGCCGAGGCTTTCGCGACGAAGATCGACAGCAACCGCGACGGCAGCATCTCGTCCGACGAAATCACCGCGCAAAAAGACACGCCGCAACTCGCGGCGGTTTGGGCAAAGATTTCACCCGACGCCACGCCTGTGTCGAAAGCCGATTTCGTCACCGGCCTGACGGCCCTCATCCGGAGCCAGACAACACCGACGGCGGCAACCGACACCCCGACGACGACCACCGTGACGCCGACGGCCGGCACGCAAAAGTAGGCGCGCGTCGAGTTCGGAATGACTGTGATGCTGCGCACGATCAACGTCAGCAAAGGTCCGGCAAACCGGAAAAAAGTCCTTGCAAAGCGGGCAAACGCACATTGGCTTGCGGTCGGACCGCACGCTGCGCACCCCGCCACGGCGACCAACCACCCGAGGTGAACCATGGACAAACGCGATCGATACGACACGGCACCGGGCCTCCTGATGGAACGGGAAGGCTGGACAAAGCGCATCGAGCAGAACCTGGCGAGCGTGGCGCACGACATTCAGCACATCGACGACACGACCCGCCCGGAATCGCGCGAGGGCTGGCTCGTCATCGAACGAGCGCTGCGCCGCGGCGCCGATGCACTGCGCGCCCTTTCGCTGTCGCAGCCGCAGCGCTGACACCGAGCGTCGCCGAACTCCCGCCGCGGCCTTTTCCAATCGCCCGGCAGCCGACATCAGAGAGCACGCATGAACTCGAGCATGAATCGCTGGATCGTTTCCGGCACCTGGCTGGCGGCTGTTTTCGCGCTGATTTCCGCCTCGACCAAAGGCGCGATCGGCGTGGGTGCCATGTGGAGCCTGCCTGCCGCGCTGGTCGTCACGATGGCTGCGACCGGCTGGCCGGACAAACCCATCACCCGCGTGCTCGCCGCGATCGGATTCGTCTGGCAGGTGGCGCTGGTCGGCGCGTACTGGCCCTTCGCCTCCGCCGAGGCGGACGCCACCAAGGTCAACAGCCCGCTGCAATGGTCGATGCACTCGATCATCATCTTGGTGGTGTTGGCACTGCTGACGATGAGCTTCGTCGCGCTGTACGTGTTGCCGGCACTCGGGTTGACCGGTCGCATCCGGCGGGCGGCCCGCCTGGTGGTGCTGCAGCCGCAGGAGTCGATCAAGGCGATTCCGACCGCGTTCGCGAAAGACGACGCGCTGCTGGGCTTGTGGAACGAATACCTCGGCCAGTTGCGCGGCAGCGAAGACGACGCCGATGCGGCACCTGTGAGTTCGTGTACCAGCGCCCGCGACCTGTTCGATCCGATGACGGTGTCGCACTCGCGACTCCGACTCGATTTTTTTCGCAACCTGCCCGGCATCTTCACCGGCATCGGCATCATCGGGACCTTCAGCGGCCTGATCACGGGACTGCGTGCGTTCCAGATCTCGCAAGACCCGGCGGTCGTGCAGCGCAGCTTGGAGAGCCTGTTGTCCGGCGTCTGGGGCGCGTTCCTCATCTCTGCGGTCGCGATCGCTCTGGCCATCGTGGTCACGGTGGTCGAGAAGCTGGTGTCGAGCGCGCTCTCGCACAACCTCGAGGTGCTCGCGGGCGGGCTCGACAAACTGTTTCCGCCGCGGCCCGAAAGCGATTCGGAAGCCTGGGTTCCGCGTCTCGTCGAGGCCCTGCAAACGCTCAACCAGCGCAACAGCGCGACGCTGGGTCTGCCGGTTGCCACACCCGCAGGCAGCACCGCCGGTGCCCGCGCACCGGCCGACAGCGCGCAGGCAGAGCCGCACGCAGTCACCCTGTCGCCCGCACCCATGGTGCCGATGTCGATGGTGCCGCTGCCTCCTGCCGCGCCGTCCCCGGGTTCGGCCGTCTCGCCGGAACTCACCTCGCAGATGCTCGAGGTCGCTCACACGACCCGCTCGGCCACGCTCGCCCTCGGCGAAATGGCCGCGCGCCTGCCCGACATGCTGGCGCACACGCTGCAAGGCTCGGCGCAGAACCACCAGCAGGCCAGCCAGGCGATGAAGACGCTCGCGGCGCGTCTCGAAACCGTTGCGTCGGGCATCGAGTTTTCCGCGCGCAAGACACTGGAGACGGTGGCCGCGCGGCTGATGCAATCGGAGATGAACATGGTGTCGCGCCACCATGCGGTCGCCGATCATCTGGGCGAATTGGTTCAACGCATCGAAGCGTTGTGCGGGCTGCTTCAGCAGGACCGGGCCGACATCACCCGCGCCGGCGCCGACCCGTACGGGCGTGACCCGTCGGGGTTCGACGACCCGTCGCAAGGCGGCGGCTACGGCACGGGCTATGGCGGCCGCGACGACTCGGCGTCGTACCGCCCGGCTCAGGGCAGCCGCAGCTACGCCCCGGCCAACAACCCTTACGCGGCGCAGCGCCAACCGACGCAGGAGACGAACGGCTACGGCGCCATGCAGGGCGACGACCCGTGGCAAGACGCGCCGCCTGACATCGGCGGGTTCGGCCGATGAGCGCCGCCGCACGGCGCCGCATGCAGGCCGGCGGCAGCGAAGGCGACGACAAGGCTTTCTGGATCTCCTTCGCCGACCTGATGACGGCGCTGATGGTGCTGTTTCTCGTGGTGATGGCGGTCGCGCTGCTGACGATCACACGTGCGCAGACCTCGCCCACGCCGCCGGTTCCGAAAACCGCGCCGACCACCGCACCGCCGACGCCACCGGCGCCAGCGGCGTCGAGCCCGGTCAGCCCGCCAGTCGCGCCCGAGATCGAGGAGATCGAGCGGCTGATACGGCAGGTCGCCGCGGCAGTCGATGCGGCACCCGGCGTGCGGTTCGACGCGCGCCGCCACGTCATCGATTTCGGCGACCGGGCGCGGTTCGAAACCGGCAGCCACCGGCTCGATGCGGCCAGCGCCAAGCTGTTGCGCGAGTTCGTGCCGCAGCTGCTCGCGATCACGCAATCGGAGCTCGGGCAGCGCTGGGTGCGACGCGTGGTGGTCGAGGGTTTTGCCGACCAGCGCGGCAACTATCTCTACAACCTCGACCTCAGCTTGCGCCGCGCGGAACGCGTGTTGTGCACGCTGCTCGAGTCGCAGGTCGAAGGCCCGGCGCTGACCGACGCGCAGCGCCTGCAGGTGAAAAGCATTTTCGCGGTGGGCGGGTTCTCGTTCAACGACCAGCGTGCTTCGCTCGATGCCAGCCGGCGCATCGAGATGCGCATCGAGTTCGGTCCGCCGCCGGCGACCGTGCCCACCCGCCCCACCGACGATTCGGGCAGCTGCCGGCTCGGCGCCTGACCCTCGCAAAGCCGCGCAAAGCCCATGAAAAGTCAGGCTG
>JANMWQ010000208.1:0-1530 GCA_031394085.1 Rhizobacter sp.
CGGTCGTCTCGACATGCGCGAGCCGGTAGCGCGCCGCGCGCTCCTGATGCGCGAGCACGACCCGTTCCTTGCCCTCGGCGATGCCCTGCAACCAGAGCGGCGCCGACGGCGCGCTGCCGAGGTTCAGCAGGCTCACCGCGACCAGCGAGACGGCAGCGAACGGCT
Organism: Rhizobacter sp.; assembly: GCA_031394085.1. GTDB lineage: Bacteria > Pseudomonadota > Gammaproteobacteria > Burkholderiales > Burkholderiaceae_C > LMDS01. The sequence continues at coordinate 166 of JANMWQ010000208.1, forward strand.
CCATCACGAGGCCGCGGCCGAGCTCTTCCATCACGACCATCGCGTCGACCGGCCCGAAGCCCATGCCACCGTTTTCTTCCGAGACATAGAGGCCGAGCAAGCCGAGTTCGGCGAGTTCCTTCCACGCCTCTTTGGAGTAGCCGCCGGCCTTGACGATGCTGTGGCGGCGCTCGAAGGTGTAGGCCTTGTCGACCCACTTGCGCACCGAGTCGCGCAGCATTTCCTGGTCGTCGCTGAAATCGAAGTCCATGTCAGTTTCCTTTTGAGGTCAGCCCAACACCGTCTGCGCGACGATGTTGCGTTGGACTTCGTTGCTGCCGCCGTAGATCGTCGTCTTGCGCATGTTGAAGTAGGTGCCGGCGAGTGGCGCGACGAACGCACCGGCGGCCATGTCGCCTTGCCAGCCGGCTTCCATCGCCTCGCGGATCCACGGCACAGAAGCCGGGCCGGCGGCCAGCATCATCAGCTCGCTGTAGCGCTGCTGGATCTCGCTGCCGCGGATCTTCAGCAGGCCCGCGACATCGAGTGACTGCTTGCCGTTTTTCTCGGCCGACAACACCCGCAACACCATCATCTCGAGCGCGATCACCTCGACCTCGAGCTTCGCGACCTCGTCGCGAAAGCGCGTGTCGGTGTAGACGCCTTCGTCGGTCGCGATGCGCTTCAAGCGCTCCAGCTCGCGCTTCGCGCGGTTCACGTCGGCGATGTTGGTGCGCTCGTGCGCGAGCAGGTGCTTGGCATAGGTCCAGCCCTTGTTCTCTTCGCCGACGAGTTGGTCGGCGGGCACTTCGACGTTGTCGAACCAGACCTCGTTGACTTCGTGCGCGCCGTCCATTGTGATGATCGGCCGCACCGAAACGCCGGGGCTCTTCATATCGATCAGCAGGAAACTGATGCCGGTCTGCGGCTTGCCTTCGCTGCTGGTGCGCACGAGGCAGAAGATCCAGTCGCCGTACTGGCCGAGCGTGGTCCAGGTTTTCTGGCCGTTGACGAGGTAGTAGTCACCTTTGCGCTCGGCCTTCATCTTGAGCGAGGCGAGGTCGGAGCCTGAACCCGGCTCGCTGTAGCCCTGGCTCCACCAGACCTCGCCACTCATGATGCCGGGCAGAAAACGTTCCTGCTGTGCCGGCGTGCCGAACGCCATGATCACCGGCGCCACCATCACCGGGCCGAACGGCACGACGCGCGGGGCACCGGCGAGTGCGTTCTCTTCCTCGAACAGGGGCTTCTGGATCGCGTTCCAGCCGGGCCCGCCGAACTGCTTCGGCCAGCCCCAGCCGTGCCAGCCCTTCGCGCCGAGAATGCGCGCCCAGCGCTGCATGTCTTGCTTCGTCAGGTGGAGTGCGTTGTGGACCTTGTGGCTCA
>JANMWQ010000214.1:0-2472 GCA_031394085.1 Rhizobacter sp.
GTTTGCAGCGCGTGGCAGCTGTCGAGCAGTTCTTCGACGGCGCCCATGCCGAACCGCTCTTCGCATTCGGCGATGTAGTTCTTCGAATAGACCAGGTAGTCGATGATCGACGACGCATCGGTCCAGAGCTTGAAGAGGTAGTTGCCCTTGAAGAAGCTGTTGTGGCCGTAGGCGGCGTGCGCGATCACGAGCGCCTGCATCGCGGTCGTGTTCTCCTCCATCAGGTAGCTGATGCAGGGGTCGGAGTTGATGACGATCTCGTAGGCCAGGCCCATGTGGCCGCGCTTGTAGTTCTTCTCGTTCGAGATGAACTCCTTGCCGTAGCTCCAGTGGCGGTAGTTCACCGGCATGCCCACCGAGGCGTAGGCGTCCATCATCTGCTCGGCCGTGATGATCTCGAGCTGGTTCGCGTAGGTGTCGAGCCCGAAGCGCTGCGCAGTCGCGCGGATCGCTTCGTGGTATTGCTCGATCAGCTCGAAGGTCCAGTCGCTCGGGTCGGGCAGCGGCGCCGCCGGTCGCGGGCCGGGTGGCCGCGGGGCTTGCAGCGGGCCGGCTTCGGCCTTGCGTCGATCGTGAGGGTAGGGTGTGGGCGGCGCGACACTCAATCGCCGTTCGCCGGGAAAGCCGCTCATGCTGTCTCCTTGTTCAAGATGTCGCCCCTTCCTTCTTGAACAACTCGCGGAACACGGGATAGATTTGCGAGGCTTGCGTGACCTTGCGCATCGCGAAAGCCGGATGCGTTTCTTGCAGCCGCGAATATTCTTCCCACAGGTTCTGCTCTTCGTCGGCGACCTGCACATAGGCGAAGTAGCGGCACACCGGCAGCAGGCTGTCGGTCAGCAGCTCGCGGCAGCGGCCGCTGTCGTGATGCCAGTTGTCGCCGTCGCTGGCTTGCGCGCCGTAGATGTTCCACTCCGCCGGGGAGTAGCGTGCCTTGATGATTTCGTCCATCAGCACCAGCGCGCTCGACACCACCGTGCCGCCGGTCTCGCGGGCGTGGAAGAAGTTTTCTTCGTCGACCTCTTGCGCCTGCGTGTGGTGCCGAATGAAAACGAGTTCGATCTTGTCGTAATGACGGGTCAGGAAAAGATAGAGCAGGATGAAGAAGCGCTTGGACAACTCCTTGCGCGCTTCGTCCATCGAACCCGACACGTCCATCAGGCAAAACATCACGGCCTTGGTGGTGGGCACGGGCACACGCACGCGGCTGCGAAAGCGCAGGTCGATCGGGTCGAGGTAGGGGATGCGCGCGAGGCGGTTCTTCAGCGTGTCGATGCGCAACTGCAGGTCGTCACGGTGCGCATCACGCAGCACGCTCGCGGGCTCGGCGAGCACCGCGACGAGCTCCTCTTCGAGTTCGCGCAACTCGCCGCGTGAACCCGCGCCGATCGCGAGCCGCCGGCCGATTGCGCCACGCATCGAGCGCACCACGCTCAGGTTGCTCGGCGTGCCGTCGCTGACGAAGCCGGCGCGGTGGCTCTTGAACTCCGGCGTTTCGGCGAATTGCGTTTGCGTCATGCGTGGCAGCGCGAGGTCGTCGAAGAAAATCTGCATGAACTCTTCTTTGGTGAGGTGGAAGACGAAATCGTCTTCGCCCTCGCCCGAGTCACCGGCCTCGCCTTTGCCGCTGCCCTTGCCACCGCCGCCCTTTTGCCGCTCGATCTGGTCGCCGGCCACGTACTCCTGGTTGCCGGGGTGCACCATTTCGCGCGTGCCGCCGGGGCCGTGGCCGAACACCGGCTCGTTGATGTCGCGCTTGGGAATGCGGATGTCTTCGCCGCGCTCCATGTCGCGGATGCCGCGGCCGTCGACTGCACGCCGCACCGCGTCACGCACCTGGCTGTGGTGGCGACGCAAAAAGCGTTCGCGGTTGCCGATCGACTTGTTCTTGCCTGCGAGCCGCCGATCGATGATCTGCTGAAGCATCGGAGTTCCGTTCAGCTGCTCTTGCGAACGCGCAAATACCACTCGCACAACAGACGCACTTGCTTGCCTGTGTAGCCTTTCTCGACCATCCGGTTGACGAAGTTCTCGTGCTTCTTCGCTTCATCGGCACTCGCTTTGGCGTTGAAGCTGATCACCGGCAGCAGCTCTTCGGTGTTCGAGAACATCTTCTTCTCGATCACGGTGCGCAGCTTCTCGTAGCTCGTCCAGAGCGGGTTCTTGCCGGCGTTGCTGGCGCGTGCGCGCAGCACGAAGTTGACGATCTCGTTGCGGAAGTCTTTCGGGTTGCTGATGCCTGCCGGCTTCTCGATCTTCTCGAGCTCGGCGTTGAGCGAACCGCGGTCGAAGACTTCGCCGGTGTCGGTGTCGCGGTACTCCTGGTCCTGAATCCAGTAGTCGGCGTAGGTCACGTAGCGGTCGAAGATGTTCTGGCCGTACTCGCTGTAGCTCTCGAGGTAGGCGGTCTGAATTTCTTTGCCGATGAACTCGGCATAGCGCGCCGACAGGTGCTCTTTGATGAAGCCGAGG
>JANMWQ010000242.1:0-1572 GCA_031394085.1 Rhizobacter sp.
CGTGATGATGTGCGCCGGCTCGCTGTTGATCGCGTGCCTGCCGACCTACGCCACGATCGGCGCATGGGCACCCGCGCTGCTGCTGCTGGCGCGGCTGTTCCAGGGCCTCTCGGTCGGCGGTGAATACGGCACCACCGCCACCTACATGAGCGAGGTCGCGTTGAAGGGCCAGCGCGGCTTCTTCTCGTCGTTCCAGTACGTCACGCTGATCGGCGGGCAACTGCTCGCGGTGCTGGTCGTCGTGATCCTGCAGCAGTTGCTCGATGAGGCCGAGTTGAAGGCTTGGGGCTGGCGCATTCCGTTCGTGATCGGCGCGATCACGGCGGTGGTGGCGTTGCTGCTGCGTCGCACACTGCACGAGACGACGACGGCCGCGTCGCGCAGCACCAAAGGCGCTGGCACGATGGCCGAGCTGTTCAAGCACCACAAGGCCGCCTTCTTCACGGTGCTGGGCTACACCGCAGGCGGCTCATTGATCTTCTACACCTTCACGACCTACATGCAGAAGTACCTCGTGAACTCGGCGCACATGTCGATCAAGACGGCCAGCAACATCATGACCGTCTGCCTGTTTCTCTACATGTGCATGCAGCCGCTGTTCGGTGCACTCTCCGACCGCATCGGCCGGCGCAGCAACATGCTGATCTTCGGTGCGCTCGGCGCGCTCGCCACCGTGCCGATCCTGACCTCGCTGCAGGGCGTGACAAGCCCGGTGATGGCCGGCCTGCTGATCACGCTGGCGCTGGCGATCGTCAGCTTCTACACCTCGATCAGCGGCATCGTGAAGGCCGAGATGTTCCCGCCCGAGATCCGCGCGCTCGGCGTCGGGCTGGCTTACGCGGTCGGCAATGCGATCTTCGGCGGCTCAGCCGAGTACGCGGCGCTGTACCTGAAGGGCATCGGCCACGAGCCGACGTTCTACTGGTACGTGACCGCGATGATGGTGATCGCATTTTTGGTCAGCTTGCGGCTGCCCAGGCACGGCAGCTACCTGCACAACGACCACTGACGTCGCGAGCCTGCGTGCGTAGGTCCGCTCCTACCGGCCGCGCCGCGTACTGCCGACAGACGCTCGGCTCCGGTGTGACGAGACTGAAACCTTCAAGCGCTCGTGCGAGCGCATCCGAAGGAAACCGCCATGTTGCGAAACCTCAACGACTTGCAGGGCTATGCGCTGCGCGCGACCGACGGCGATGTCGGCACCGTGAAGGATTTCTACTTCGACGACGACCGTTGGGTCGTTCGCTACCTGGTGGTCGAAACCGGCACCTGGCTGTCGAGCCGCCGGGTGCTGATCTCGCCGGTCTCGCTCGGCGTGCCTGACCACGACGAGAAAGTCGTGCCGGTCTCGATCACGCGCGAGCAGGTGAAGAACAGCCCCGACATCGACACCGACAAACCGGTCTCGCGCCAGCACGAGGCCGACTACCTCGGCTACTACGGCTACCCGGTCTACTGGGACAGCATCGGCATCTGGGGCGCGGGCGGTATGCCCGGAACGATGCTCCCGGAAACGGTTCTCGCCCCGTCGGGCGTGGGCGTGCTCGAAGCCGACCGCGCGATCGCAGCCGA
>JANMWQ010000265.1:0-7523 GCA_031394085.1 Rhizobacter sp.
CAACCTGCAGCGCATCCGCGAACTCGCAGTGCAGTCGGCCAATGCGACCAACAGCGCCTCGGACCGTGCCGCGCTCCAGCAAGAGGTGTCGCAGCTCAGCGCCGAGATCGACCGCGTCGGAACGCAAACCCAGTTCAACGGCCTGAACCTGCTCGACGGCAGCTACGTGGCGCAGCAGTTCCAGGTCGGCGCGAATGCCGGCCAGACGATCACCGTCGCCGGCATCGCCAGCGCCCGTGCCAGCGCGCTCGGTGGGTTTCAGGGCTTCACGCAGGTGAACCAGCCGATCGGCACGGCCAGCGACACCGCGGCCGCGCAGACCGTGACGATCAACGGCGTCTCGACCTCGCTCGGCACGATTCCCAATGACGCGAAAGCGCTCGCCTCGGCGATCAACGCCTCGGGCATCTCCGGCCTCGCGGCGACCGCCAACCCGACCGCCGTGGCCGCGGGCACGCAGGCACTCACCGCGAGCGCTTACGGTGCCGCGACCGTCAACGTCAACGGCCTGGCGATCAATGTCGGCGTCACCGCCAGCGCAGCCACCAACCGCAGCAACACGGTCGCGGCAGTGAATGCGCAATCGTCTTCGACCGGCGTGATCGCGACCGACACCGGTTCGGGCGTGAGCCTGACCGCCGCCGACGGCCGCAACGTGACGCTGGCGTACAGCGCCGGGGCCGCCACCGGGTCGACGATCGCCGACCTCGGCCTCGCGCCGGTCGGCACCACCGGCGGCACGCTGAGCACGACCTACAGCGCACCGGCGGGCACGACCGGCAACGTCGTCTTCGGTGGCGCCTTCACCAGCACCACCGCGATCGCGGCCACCGGCACCGCGATCAGCGCGGTCGACATCTCGACCGTGGCCGGCGCGAACGCCGCGCTCGTCTCGGTCGACGCGGCGCTCACCACGGTCAACTCGAACCGCGCCACGCTCGGTGCGATCCAGAACCGTTTCATGTCGACGATCGAGAACCTGCAAACCGGCAGCGAGAACCTCTCGGCTTCACGCAGCCGGATTCAAGACGCCGACTTCGCGGCAGAGACCGCCAACCTGTCGCGCGCCCAAGTGCTGCAACAAGCCGGCACCGCGATGATCGCGCAGGCCAACCAGCTGCCACAACAGGTGCTGCAGCTGTTGAAGGGCTGAAATACGCGGCGCGCAAGCGACCCGCCTCGAAGATGGCCGCGCATTCGCGGCCATCGTCATTTTCAGGATTCGGACCCGACCGGTACTCAAGTTCCGGCGCGGCGTGCCGATCAGAACCAGGGGTGATCAAGAGTCGCCCGGCAATCCGAGGACAGCGTCATGGCAGGCACGATTTCATCCACAGGCATCGGCAGCGGCTTGCCGATCTCCGACATCATCGCTTCGCTGATGAAGGTGGAGCAGATACCGCTGACCAAGCTGCAGACCGTGGCGACGACGATGCAGACGAAGCTGTCGGCCTTCGGGCAGATGCAGTCGTTCGTTTCCTCGTTTCGCGATGCGGCTGCACAGTTGCAAAACGCCAGCAGCTACGCGGTCACGACAGCCACCTCCTCCGACGCCACCGCGGTCGCTGCGAGTTCGACCACGAAGGCGATCCCGGGCGCCTACACGGTCTCGGTCAGCGCGCTGGCTTCGACCCAGAGCACGGTGAGCGCCTCCGGACAGTTCGCGACCGGCGCCGACGCCGTCGGCACCGGCTCGATCACGCTCAGCCTGGGCACCTGGAGCAGCGGCCAAACCGCTTTCACCGCGAAGCCGGGCAGCACCGACATCGTGATCCCGATCGGCGCGACCGAGAACACGCTCGCCGGCATCCGCGACAAGATCAATGCGGCCAAAGCCGGCGTGAGCGCGAGCCTGGTGACCGACGCCACCGGCACGCGACTGGCGCTGCAGTCGAGCAGCACCGGCGCGACCAGCGGCTTTCGCGTGACGGTCGCCGACGACGACGCGAACAACACCGATGCCCTCGGGCTGTCGCGTCTGGCGTTCGACCCGCCTTCGGCCACGACCGGCACGGTACTCACGCAGTCGGCCCGGAACACCAGCGCGATGATCAACGGCATCGCTGTCGAAACCACCGGCAGCACACTGACCGACGTGGTCGACGGCATGACGTTCAACCTGAGCCGCGTCACCACGACGCCGGTCACGGTCAACGTCACGCGCAACACCGACTCGGTCAAGACGCTGGTGACCGGGTTCGTCGCCTCGTACAACGCGCTCGCGTCGTTCCTGAGCAGCGCCACCTCGTACGACGCGACCACGAAAAAAGGCGCGCTGCTGCAGGGTGACGCGACCACATCGTCGTTGCAGAACCAGCTGCGATCGATGGTCGGCCAGGCCGGCAAGGCCTCGGCCGCATTCGGCAGCCTCAGCGACCTTGGGCTCGAGTTCCAGAAGGACGGCCGGCTCAAGGTCAACGACACCAAGCTCAGCGCCGCACTCGCCAAGCTGCCTGAACTGACGACCGCGATGACCAATGTCGACCTCGCGAATCCCGGCAACAACGGCTTTGCCAAGACCATCACCGGCTGGGCCGACAAGTTGTTGTCGAGCGACGGCTCGCTGACCGGCAAGACGAAATCGATCCAGTCGCAGATCGCGTCGAACCAGAAGGACCAGGACAAGCTGAGCGACCGCCTGACCGGCGTCGAGGCGCGCATCCGGGCCCAGTACACCGCGCTCGACACGACCATGTCGAAGGCGAACGCACTGTCGAAGTACGTGAACCAACAGATCACGACCTGGAACAAGAGCACGGCCTGATCGCACCTGAAACGCGCATCGCGAGGGTAAAGATCGCGGCGCCGGCGTCGATAAGAAATACACAGACGCAGGAGCACATCGACATGTTCAGCAGCACCCATTCTCTTGGCAACCGCCGCCCGGCCACCACGGTCTATCGCGACGTCGGCGCAACGACATCGCTCGATGGCGCGAGCCCGCACAAGCTCGTCAGCCTGCTCTACGCGGCGCTTGCCAGCCAGATCGCGCGTGCCCGCGGCGCTCTCGCCCGTGGCGACATCGCAGAAAAAGGCCGCGCGATTTCGCACGCGGTGCGCATCCTCGACGAGGGCCTGAATGCGCCGCTCGACATGGCCGCAGGCGGCGCCATCGCCGCGAACCTGCACGATCTGTACGACTACATGGTGCACGCGCTGACGATGGCGAACCTGAAGAACGACGACACCGGGCTGGGCGAATGCGCCCGCCTGGTCGAGACCCTGCGCGAAGGCTGGGACGGCATCGCCGTCCAGGCCGAAGCCGCCAACCGGGTGGCTGCCTGATGCGCACCTCGTCCTCACGGAAATCTCAGCTTCAAGAGACCCCGACCATGAACACCCCCCTGCTCAACTACTACCAGGCGATCGAAAAAGCCAGCGAGGACATGCTCGACGCTGCCCGCACCGGCAACTGGGATCACGTGCTCAAGCTCGAAAGCGCGTGCGCGCTGCTGATCGCGCAACTCAAGCAGACCGCCGCGGGCAACCCGCTCGGCGACCAGGAGGCGCAATTCAAGTCGCGCATCATGCAGCGCATCCTCGTCAACGACGCCGAGATCCGCCAGCTCGCCGAGCCCTGGCTCGACGACCTCGACCAGCTGCTCGCTGGCCGCCCGAAGACCATCCACTGATCTCGGACTGGAGCTCGTCAAAAGATGGAAACCATGCCGATGCCGTTAGACGCGCTGGGCGCTGCGCCGGGCGGTCTGGACGAGTTCCGCATCACCGCGCCGCGCGAGATCGCGCTGATGCTACGCCTGCTCTGCGACGCCAGCGTGCAGATGAACCTGAACGCGAGCGACGGCAGCGTCGTCAGCGCGACGGTCTGGACCATGAGCGCCGAGCGCGGCGAGATCGGCTTCAACGTCGACCCCGCCGATCCGGCGCTGCACGCGCTGATGGAGAGCGACGATTGCGTCGTCGTCGGCTACCTCGACAGCATCAAGCTTCAGTTCGACGTCAGCAACCTCGTGCTGGTGCACGGCGCCCGCGCCAGTGTGCTGAGCTGCAACTACCCGCGCGAAGCATTTCGCTTCCAGCGCCGCAACGCCTACCGCGTGCGGCCACTGCTGCGCAGCGTGCCGGTCGCGCGCGTGCGCCACACCGACATCGCCGACATGCAACTCACGCTGCGCGTGCTCGACGTGAGCATCGGTGGCTGCGCTCTCTTTTTGCCCGACGACGTGCCGCCGATGCAGGTGGGCGGCGTGGTCAACCAGGTACAAATCGACCTCGACGCCGACACCCGCTTTCACGTCAACCTGCGGCTCCAGCACGTGACCTCGCTCAACGCCGAGTCGCACGGCGTGCGCCTGGGCTGCGAGTTCGTGCGCGCCGATTCGAACGCGCTGCGCGCGCTGCAGCGCTTCATCGACCTGACCCAGAAGCGCGGCAAGCTGCTGTCGATCAACTGAACAGGCGGGTTTTTCTGGCGCCTTTTTTTCGATCGGCCCTCAGGTTTTCTCGGGCACTGCCGATAGTTCACTGACCAGCCACCTTTGTGCGGAAGCAAGGAGCGCAGATGAGCATCCCTGGCGTCACAGCAATCTCCCGAATCGCCCCGACGATCGCCGACCCGCCGACGGCCGCCATTGCGGCTCGCCAAAGCACCGGCGCGACTGCAGTCAAGATCGACCAGTTCACGCAACTGCCGGTCGCGCTGCGGTTCCCGTGGCTGAGCCGGCTTTCGCAGCAACTCGAGCCGGTCGCGAAGCAGAAGCCGGCGTTCGCGTCGGCGCCGATCCTGGGCGACAACGTCGACAGATCGGTCTGACCGGCGCCGCGCGGGAGGTATCCGGGGAGAATGGCGGACGACAGCTGATCCGCCCGGATCGAAAGAGAGAACGGCCCATGACCGAATCCACGCCCGCCAACGCCGGCCCCGCGCCCGCGCCCGCACCCGCGATCCCCGATCGACTTTCGGTCGACCCGCGCAGCCCGCACCACATCGCCGCCGTGTTCGAGCGCGAGATCGGCATCCGCCTGAACGACAAGGAGCGCTTCGACGTGGAGGAATACTGCGTCAGCGAAGGCTGGGTCAAGGTGCCCGCCGGCAAAGCGCTCGACCGCAACGGCAAGCCGCTGATGATCAAGTTGAAGGGCCGGGTCGAGGCGTTCTACCGTTCGACTTGAGCGGCGCCGCAAGGCGCCCCCTCGGTATTAAGGGCACGACGACTCTGGTGTTGAGTTTCTGGATCAAGTCCGCCTGAAATTTCGGTGCTTGGCCAGCGGGACTCCATTCCTGTCGACGTATGCATTCGAGCTTTCCAGTGCAGCTTGATTGTCTTGCAGCCAGATGTTCGCTCGCTTCGCGGCGACGGCTCGAGCAAGGCCCTCCTCCGACGCCTGCGAAACGTTGATATTCAAGCTTCTGGCGTGGTCCAGCAGCGCAGCATCGATGGTGACGTTGGTTGCTTTGCGGGACGACGTGGGGGCTGATGTTTTCATGTGAGTGCCAAGGAAGAAAGACGCGTTTATGGTGCCAGATACGTTGCCACGAATGCGCATGTACGGCATGCACCGATATGCGACCCAGCAATCGATCACGCCACTGGCTGCAGCACCAGCTCGCCAGCATCCAGCGTGCGGGCGCGGCCCTGGGCCTTGGCGCGGTAGAGGGTGGCGTCGGCGCGCTTGAGCAAGGTATCGAGGGTGTCGAGGGGCGAGGTTCGCATCGCGATGCCGGCGCTGTAGGTGAGCTCGAAGCCGAGCCGATCCCGCGCGGTGTCGGTCAATTGTTTGCGCAGCCGACGATCGAACGCGTTTGCCGCGGCCCGGTCGGCGTGGGTCATCAGCACGCAGAACTCCTCGCCGCCGTAGCGGCCCACGACATCGCCCGTTCGCACCGCCGAGCGCAAGGCTTCGGCCACGAACTGCAGCGCCCGGTCGCCGGCATCGTGGCCGCGGCTGTCGTTGACTTGTTTGAAGTGATCGAGGTCGATCATCACCACCGCCACCGGGTGGCCGTAGCGCACGCTCACGGCCAGCTCGATGTTCGCCGTCGCGAGCCAGGCGCGGCGGTTGAACACGGCGGTCAGGCCGTCGAGCGTGGCCAGGCGCACGAGCTCGCGCGCCGCCACGTCGCGATGCGCCAGCAAAATCGCGACGACCGACAGCACCGCCGTCGCATTGCCGATGATTGCGAAGGCCAGGTTCACCGGGTGCGGGGCCAAAAAAGACGGGTAGCTCTCGGTAAAGAACGCGCCGAGCACGCCGCGCCACAGCGTGACCACCATCTGCGCCGCCAGGCTGATGACCAGCAGCCCGCGCCACTTGCCGACCGGCACTTGCGGCGCGCGCCAGAGCGAGGCAGTCACCATTGCCATCTGCAACGTGAGCAGGCCGTTGGCCCAGCCGACACGAAAGGCGTAACTCGAGAAACCGATCGCGTAGCCGACCGGCAGCACGATGGCGATCAGCGCGGGCGCACGGTCATGCGCGACCCGACCGCACCACAAGTCGAACGCAGTGGCATTGAAGGCCAAGCCGCCGGCGATGCCGGCCATCGCGAGCGACGAAAGCGCGCAGTCGGCCGAAGAGCCGCTTTCGACGATGCCCGAGAGCAGCAGCAGCGACCACCCTGCCGCCTGCAACACCATGCCGATCTGAGCGCGCCGGGCCGGCACATTGACCTCGCCCATCACCGCCGGCAACGCGATGGCGATCGTCAGCGTCGCGACGGTCATGGCAAGCAGCAGTGAGGCGATGTCGATGGGCATGGCGGGCCGGCAGCGCCGGCGGATGTGCGCGGTGGGTCGCGGCACCCGAATTCTGCGGTTTGTGAAATTTTTCGTTCGTGAAAAGTTCCGCGCACCGCGGACGTTTGCAGCCGAACCGCCAACTGCTGCCGCGGCAACTACACCTGCATCGACATGATGTCGGAGTACGCCTGAACCATCTTGTTGCGCACCTGCAGCGTCGCCTGAAACCCGATCTGCGCTTTCTGCATCGCGACCATGGTCTGCTCGATGCTGACGGTCGGGTTATCCATCTGCACTTCGCGTTGCATCGCACTCGCGTCCAGCTGTGATTTGCTCACCGCGCCGAGCGCTTGCGTGAGTGCCTGCTGAAACCCGGCGCCCTCGACCGGCACGTTCCTTTGCAGCGGCTGGCCGTTCGTGGCGAGGCCGGCGCGAGCGACGGCCTGGGCGAAATCGAAAGGTTTGAGGGTCACGTTCATGGAGCGGGCTCGCAGTGAGGGCGTGGCGCCATCGTAGGCACCTCGCCCTTTCACCAAGGCGCGAAGTGACGCGGCTTTGTCCGGCTGTTCGCCTCTTTCGGAAATTCAAGTTCCCGAACAATCGCTTTCAACTGAGGGCCATTTCGCCCTCGAACGAGATCCGACGACCCATGAACGACGCAGTCGCCATCAACCCCGCCCTCCCGTTCGTCGAACCCGCCAGCTTCGCCGGCCGCATGGCCGCGTTGCCGATGCGCAGCAAGCTCAGCATGGCGCTCGGCGTGGCCGCACTCGCCGGCGTGGTGCTGGCGATGACGCTGTGGAGCAGCAAGGGCGACTTCAA
>JANMWQ010000288.1:0-2906 GCA_031394085.1 Rhizobacter sp.
GGGTCGTCGAGCTTGGCGGCGAACGCCTTGTGGCCCATTTCTTCGACCAGGATCATCGCGGTCTCTTGGTCGAGCTGCTGGTTGATCGTGACCATCTGGCCCAGCTTCATCAGCTGCTTGATCACCTCAGACGCCTTCACCGACATCTTGTGCGCCAGGTCGGCCACGCTGATGGTTTCAGGCACGTGCACTTCTTGCACTTGTGCTTCTTGCGGTGCGACGAAGTTCGAGACCGAACCGTCGGTTCGTTCACCGCGGCGACCGACACGCGGCGCACGCCAGCCCGGGCGATTGCCGCCGGTCGGCGCACGCTGGCCGGGTTTGAGCGCGGTGCGCTTCTTGGCATCGTCGGCCCAGCTCGACGAGAGCTTCTCGGACTTGACGGCTTTCTTGTCGCCCGGCTTCGCAACCGCGGTCGTGCCCGGTGCGCCGACCTTCTTGTGGATCGTGCCCTGGATCGCGACGGCTGCCGGCTTGACTTCTTCGGGCTTCTTCGCGACCAGCACCTTCTTCGGCGCGTTCATCATCGCGCGGATCGCCGCGGCTTCGTCTTCGGCGGCCTTGCGGCGTTTCGCCAGATCGGCAGCGCGCTGCTTGTCTTCGTCGACCACATCAGCGGCCTTGATCACGCGCAGCACCGGCTTGACCGGCTCGGCCGGCACCACCACCGCGGGCGCCGGTGCTTCGGCCGCCTTGGCGGCATCGGCCTTGGCTTGCGCGGCGGTCTTGGGCTTGGCGGCAACGGCGATGGCTGCGGCGGCTTGCTCGGCGGCGAGTTTCTCGGCGACTTCGCGCGCAGCGGCAGCCGCAGCGGCTGCGGTTTCGCGGTCGCGAGCTTCCTGCTCTTCACGCAGACGGCGCTTCTCGGCGAGGTCGGCCTCTTGCTGGCGCAGCAACTCGGCTTGCGCCTGCGCTTCTTCTTCGCGGCGTGCAAGTTCTTGCTCGTCGATCACCGGCTCGGCGGGCTCTTCTGCGCCGGGCGCGGCATCGTCGCGCTTGATGAAAGTGCGCTTCTTGCGCACCTCGACCTGAATCGTGCGGGCCTTGCCTGATGAGTCGGCCTGCTTGATCTCGCTGGTCGACTTGCGGGTCAGCGTGATCTTCTTGCGCTCGGCGCCCGGCACGGTGCCGTGGGCGGAGCGCAGGTGGTCGAGCAGGCGTTCCTTGTCGGACTCGGTCAGTGCATCGTCCGTCGACGCCTTGCTGACGCCGGCCGACTGCAGCTGCTCGAGCAGCGTCGCAGCGGAGCGATTGAGCTCGGCGGCGAGTTGGGCGACGGTGGTCGTTGCCATGTGTGTGCGTTCCTTGCGTTCTTTTGCTTGATCAGCTGTATGCGGTCTGTCTTTAGAGCGGGCCGGCGATTCCTGGCGCTTCGATCACGTCGTGAACCAATGTTCAAGCGCCATCATGATAAGCGCCATGGCCTGGGCCTCGACGATCTCGGTCATCTCGACCAGCTCGTCGACCGCCAGGTCGGCCAGGTCGTCGCGCTTGTGCACGCCGCCCGCCGTCAGCTTGGCGATCAACTCGGGCGTCAAGCCGTCGAGGTCGCGCAGGTTTTGCGAAACATCACCGGCGCCTTCTTCCTTCGCGAGCTCCATCGTCAGCAGCGCATCCTTGGCGCGAGTGCGCAGCTCGTTGACGGTGTCTTCGTCGAAGCTCTCGATCTCGAGCATTTCCTGCATCGGGACGTAAGCCACTTCTTCCAGGCTCGCGAAACCTTCCGCGATCAGGATGTCGGCGACTTCGGCGTCGACGTCGAGCTTGTCGACGAAGAGCTTGCGCACATGGTCGGATTCGGAGGCCTGCTTGGTGGCCGACTCTTCGGCCGTCATGATGTTGATGCGCCAGCCGGTCATCTCGCTCGCGAGCCGCACGTTCTGGCCGCCGCGGCCGATCGCGATCGCGAGGTTTTCTTCGTCTACGACCACGTCCATCGCATGGCGTTCTTCGTCGACCACGATCGACTGCACGTTGGCCGGCGCCAGCGCGCCGATCACGAATTGCGCCGGGTCTTCCGACCACAGCACGATGTCGACACGTTCGCCGGCGAGCTCGTTGGTCACCGCGTTGACGCGCGAGCCGCGCACGCCGACGCAGGTGCCGATCGGGTCGACGCGCTTGTCGTGCGAGACCACGGCGATCTTGGCGCGCGAACCCGCATCACGGGCACACGATTTGATCTCCAGCAGGCCTTGCTCGATCTCGGGCACTTCTTGTGCGAACAGCTCGATCATGAAGCCCGGCGCGCTGCGGCTCAGCAAGATCTGCGGGCCGCGCAGGGTCGGGTCGACCTCGGCGATGTAGGCGCGCACGCGGTCGCCCGAGCGCAGGTTTTCTTTCGGGATCATCTCGCTGCGGCGCAGGCGACCTTCGATGCGGCCCTGCTCGACGATCACGTCGCCCTTGTCGAGGCGCTTGACGGTGCCGACGAAGACCTTCTCGCCGCGCGAGAGGAAGTCGGTCAGCAGTTGCTCGCGCTCGGCATCGCGAATCTTCTGCAGGATCACCTGCTTCGCGGCTTGTGCGCCGATGCGGCCGATCGACACCGAATCGACGCCTTCTTCGATGTAGTCGTCGACCTCGATGTCGGGGATCTGCTCCTGCGCTTCGAACAGCAGGATCTCGGAGTCGGGCAGTTGCAGGCCGGCCTCGTTCGGCACGACGTGCCAGCGGCGGAAGGTTTCGTAGTCGCCGTTGTCGCGGTCGATCGACACGCGCATGTCGACCTCACCGCCGTGCAGCTTTTTCGAGGCCGAAGCGAGCGCAGCTTCGACGGCCGCGAACACGACCTCGAGGTCCACGCTCTTCTCACGCGCGATGGCGTCCACAAAATCCAGCAAATCGCGGTTCATTGAATCCGACCTCCGTCTTGTCTCTCATCGGGGAGCCCTGCACCGACTGCT
>JANMWQ010000326.1:0-2092 GCA_031394085.1 Rhizobacter sp.
GTCGAGCGTGGCGCCGATCTGGCGGCCGTCGGTGAAGACCATCGCGGCCGGGCCGTCCCACGGCTCCATCATCGCGGCGTGGTACTCGTAGAACGCGCGGCGGCGCTCGTCCATCGTCGCGTGCTGCTCCCAGGCTTCGGGAATCATCATCATCGCGGCATGCGCGAGCGAGTAGCCGCTCATCACCAGCAGCTCGAGCGCGTTGTCGAACGTGGCCGTGTCGCTCTGGTGCTCGAAGCTGATCGGGTAGAGCTTGGCAAGGTCGTCGCCGAGCACCGGCGACTTCATCACGCCTTCACGCGCACGCATCCAGTTGAAGTTGCCCTTGACGGTATTGATCTCGCCGTTGTGCGCGACCATGCGGTACGGGTGCGCGAGCGGCCACTCGGGAAAGGTGTTGGTCGAGAAGCGCTGGTGCACGAGCGCGAGCGCCGAGACGACGCGTGTGTCCTGCAGGTCTTTGTAGTACTTGCCGACCTGATCGGCCAGCAGCAGGCCCTTGTAGATGACGGTGCGGCAGCTCATGCTGGGCACGTAATACTCGCGTGAATGGGTGAGCTTCAACCGCTGGATCGCCGCCGAAGCGGTCTTGCGAATCACGTAGAGCTTGCGTTCGAGCGCATCGGGCACGATTACATCGGGCCCGCGGCCGATGAAGATCATCTTCAGGATCGGCTCTTTCGCGCGCACCGTGGGCGACATCGGCATCTCGGCGTCGACCGGCACATCGCGCCACCCAAGCAGCACCTGGCCCTCGGCCTTCACCGCGCGTTCGAGCTCCTGCACGCAAGCCAGGCGCGAGGCGTGCTCCTTCGGCAAAAACGTCATGCCGACGCCGTATTCGCCCGGCGGTGGCAACTCGATGCCCTGCGCGGCCATCTCGGCCCGGTAGAACTCGTCAGGAATCTGGATCAGGATGCCGGCGCCGTCGCCCATCAACTTGTCGGCCCCGACCGCACCGCGATGGTCGAGGTTCTCGAGAATCTTCAACCCCTGCTCGACGATGCTGTGCGCCTTTTGGCCCTTGATGTGGGCGACGAAGCCGACGCCGCACGCGTCGTGTTCGTTCGACGGGTCGTAGAGGCCGGATCGGCGCGCCGCGTCGATTTCATCTTCGAGTGGCTGGGCGGGCGCGACGGGCCCGGTCGAGAGGTGTTGCATGGCGGCGCTCCAGGGATTCGGCAAACCAGTCGTCGCAGGATACTGCAGTGCAGCATGAGGCTCAAGGGAAATCATCGCACTGTGTCCCCGTTAAATTACGAACACTGCATCAGTTCGATTAAATAGGGACAGCTTGAATAAACTACGCCGCTGGCATCGTTCGCCGCGGCCGGCCTCGGGGCTTAGGCTGCACTTGGCGAGCACCTTCGCCGGCAGCAACCGCAACGAAAGCCGGCGACCCCAGCGGCCAGCCTCGACGCGCTGCAGCGAGCAATTCGGCAACCTGCTCTGCGCGAAGCGAGCGTTGCAGTTCGACCTCATGCCTTGCCTCCCGCTCGAACGGCGTGTTGCCGGTGCGCCACCAGATCGGGTGTTCGGTGATCAGCGGCGAGGCATCGCGCCCGGCGTAGTGCCGCGCACTCGACCAAGGCCAATCGGTGGGCGTGCCGACAGATCCGGCCTGCACCGGCGCCTGCTCGATCAGCAGCATTGCAGCCAGCAAATAGCGTTCTGGATCGAGCGCGGCCGCCTGGAATCGCCCCGCCCACAGCGCACCGCTGCCGCCGTGGCGCTGCCGAAACCCGGCCACGTAGCGACGGTTCACGCGCTGCATAAAACGGCCGAGGTCGTCGGCCGCGCGTGGTGTGAGCAGCAGCATCACGGCGTCGTCGAGCAACACCTGCGCGTGAATGGCGACCGGGCCGCGGTCAGCGACCTCGCGCAATGCGTCGAGATAAGCGCGGCGGTCGATGTCGTCGATGAACGCGGGTTGGTCGGCGCGGCTGCGCTGAATCACCAGGTGCGGTTGGCCGGCAACGACCAGGCGCGGCATGCGGGCCATGTTGAGGTTCCATCGACTTGAGCGGCCCGCCAAAGCACGGTGCGCGAAGTGGAAAAAGAAGAACGGACGTCGCGCGGCCTGCCCTTGCGA
>JANMWQ010000349.1:0-5230 GCA_031394085.1 Rhizobacter sp.
GCGTGCGTGGCACCGGTGCTGTCGGTGCGTGAACTGAAGCCGAGGCTGCCGGCGATCCAGGCCAGGTCGGCATCGACGGTGGGCAGCAGGTGCGTCTGCTGGTCGTCGAGGTACTGAATGCGGTGCTCGATGCGGCGCAGAAACTGGTAGGCCTCGGCGAGGCGGTTCGCGCTCGCCGGCTTCATCAGGCCGCCGGCGCTGAGCCGCGTGAGCGCCTTCAACGTGGAACGGGTGCGGATCTCGGGGAACTGCCCGCCGCGCACCACCAGCAGCAGTTGCACGATGAACTCGATCTCGCGGATGCCGCCGCGCGAGAGCTTCACGTCGTTCGCGCGCTCGGGCCGGCCGGCGGCGCGGCGCTGCGCTTCCTCGCGCACCTTGGTGTGCAACTGGCGCAGCCCTTCGAAGACGCCGTAGTCGAGGTAGCGGCGGTACACGAACGAGGTCACCAGCCCGCGCAATGCAACCGCGCGACCCGACTGCACGCTCGCGGTCGGCGCCACCACGCGGCTCTTCAGCCACGCGAAGCGCTCCCACTCGCGGCCCTGCACCTGCAAATATTCTTCGAGCATCGCCAGGCTCACGCACGGCGGGCCCGAGTTGCCGTTCGGCCGCAGCGCCAGGTCGACGCGGAAAACGAAGCCGTCTTCGGTGGTCTCGCCGATCAGCGTGTACAGGCTCTTGCAGACCTGCGAAAAATACTCGTGCGCGCTGATCCGACCGGCGCCATCGCGGCCCGCGCCGCCTTCGGTTTCGCCGTCTTCCTCGTAGACATAGATCAGGTCGATGTCGGACGACACGTTGAGCTCGCGCGCGCCGAGCTTGCCCATGCCGACGACCCAGAAGTCGATCTCGGTGCCGGCTGCGTTGCGCGGTGCACCGAAGCGTGCGTCGTGATCGCGCCGCGCTGCGCCAAGTGCTCGGTCGAGCGTGGCTTCGGCGAGCTCGGTCATCGCGCGGGTCACGTCGCCCATGGCCGCGCCCTGCTCGACGTCGAGCACCGCGAGCCGCTCCAGCACGAGTTGCCGCGTCACGCGCATGGCGCTGGCGAGCGACCGGCCGTCGGCTTGCAGGCGATCGATCAACGCATCGATCAGCGCGCGTGTGGGCAGGCCGGCGGGGAGCAGCCGCAACTCGGCGGCGTAGCGGCGTCGAATGCGTTGCACGAAGCGGCTGTGTGCGGCCCTCGATGCGACCGCGCCGCCGGGTGCGGCCACGGCAATGTCAGTGGCGGTAAAGGAGACGCTCGAGCCCATGGAAATCGCGGAGGTGTGTGCTAGATTGCCTTGGCAGCGGCGGGCGCCGACGGGGTCTCGCTGGCAGTCTGCACAAATAGCCGCTGCACACCCTCGTGAATGTTGACTGGCCCAACCCATGGCTGGCGCACCCTGGTTTTCATGTCTTCGATCCCGCCTGCCACGACTCACTCCGATGCGACCGCTGCGCTCGCGCAGCTCGTTGCGGATCCCAGTTCGCGTTGGGCGCCTTTTTTTTGGGTAGCGCGCCTGCTGTTCGGGCTCGTCTTCACCGCGGGGAGCTTATTGCTGATCGCGTGGCTGACACTCCATTGGGGGATTCTGCCCCACATCGAACAATGGCGCGCTCCGATAGAGCAGCGCGCCAGCAAGGCACTCGGGGTGCCGGTTCGCATCGGCGCGATCGCTGTAAAGGCCAGCGGCTGGGTGCCGAGTTTCGAGCTGCGGGACGTGGTCTTGCTCGGTGCCGACAACACGCCCGCGCTGCGCCTCCCGCGCGTGTTCGCGGCGATCTCGCCACGCTCGCTGCTCGCGCTCGAACTGCGCTTCGAGCAACTGCTGATCGACGGCGCGCAGCTCGAGGTCCGGCGCGATGCGAGCGGCCGCGTCTTCGTGGCCGGGCTTGAATTCGGCGGCGCCGACGCCGCCGACAAAGGCACAGGTGGCGCGGCCGCCGACTGGTTCTTCAGCCAGGGCGAGTTCGTGATCCGCGGCGGCGCGCTGCGCTGGACCGACGAGCAGCGCCAAGCCGCGCCGCTCGCCCTCACCGACGTGCAGATCGTCGTGCGCAACAGCCTGCGCCAGCACGCGTTCCGGCTCGACGCGACGCCGCCTGCCGAATGGGGCGATCGCTTCAGCGCGACGGGTCAGTTC
The DNA here is from genome assembly GCA_031394085.1 of Rhizobacter sp. Taxonomy (GTDB): domain Bacteria; phylum Pseudomonadota; class Gammaproteobacteria; order Burkholderiales; family Burkholderiaceae_C; genus LMDS01. The sequence goes on from JANMWQ010000349.1 coordinate 2,130, forward strand.
AACCAGCCGCTGCTCGCGCGCCGCGGTGATTGGCGGCGCTGGAGCGGCACCTCCTATGCCAACCTGCCGCGCGCCGATGTGCGCGAGCTGCGCCGGCATGTCGCGCTGCCGTTCGAGATCAGCGAAGGCGTGGGCGCGCTGCGCGGCTGGTTCGACCTCAAGAACGGCGAGCCGATCGCCGCGACCGTCGACATGGCCTTGCGCGCGGTCAGTCTGCGGCTCGCCGCGAACGTCGATCCGCTCGAGGTCGAAGAGGTCGAAGGCCGGCTGATCGCGCAGCGCAGTGCCGAGGGCATGAGCCTCGCGCTGCAGCGCTTCACGTTCGAGACCGGCGACAAAATCCGCTGGCCGCAAGGCGACATCAGTCTCGCGTGGCGCCAGCGCGAGGGCCAGCCGGTGACTGGCGGCGAGTTCAGCGCACAGCGGCTCGACATGGCGCTGATGGCGCAGGTCGCGAGCCGTGTGCCGCTCGGCGACGCACTGCGCAAGCTGCTCGCCGACGCCGCCCCGAAGGGCCTGGTCAGCGACCTCGCGACCTCGTGGGAGGGCCCGCTCGATGCGCCCACGCGCTACCGCGCGAAGGGCACGCTGGCAGGGCTGTCGCTCGCGGCGCGGCCGTCGAGCGAGCCGCACGGCGTGGGCCGCCCCGGCTTGCGCGGCGCGACCGTGCAACTCGACGCGACCGAAGCCGGCGGCAGCGCGCGCATCGCGATCAACGGCGGCGCGCTCGACCTGCCCGGCGTGTTCGACGATCCGCTGCTGGTGCTCGACCAGCTCGCTGCGCAGCTGCTGTGGAAGATCGAGCCGGAGGCGGTCGTCGCCGGCGCCGCGTCGAGGCCGCCGAAGCTGACCGTGCAGGTGAAGGAAGCGCGCTTCTCGAACGCCGACGCCAGCGGCGAACTCACCGCTTTGTGGCGCACCGGCCCGGGCACCGGCGTTGCGCGCGGCGGTCGTTTGCCCGGTCGGCTCGAACTCGACGCCAGGCTCGTCAACGGCGTAGCGGCGCGCACCTACCGCTACCTGCCGATGGGCCTGCCCAAAGACACGCGCGACTACCTCGAGCACGCGATCCAGAGCGGCCGCATCGCGAACGCGAACTTTCGTGTCAAGGGTGACCTGTGGGATTTTCCGTTCTTCGGCACGAAGGCGGGGCCGCAGGGTGGCAAGACGGCGGCCAACGGCGGTGAATTCAGAATCACCGCGAAGATCGAGAACGCCGGTTTCGCGTTCGTGCCGACCACGCCGAGCTACACCTCGCCGTGGCCGGCGCTCGCCAAGACCCACGTCGACTTGCTGCTCGATCACGGCACGCTCGAGCTGCGCAACGGCAGCACGCAGATCGGCAACGTCGCGTTCCCGAAGGTGCAGGTCGCGATCCGCAACCTCGACACCGAGCCGGTACTCACGCTCGACGGCACCGGCCGCGGCCCGCTGGCCGAGATGCTGCGCGTCGTCAACACCACGCCGATCGGCGGCTGGATCGACAAGGCGCTCGACACCAGCAGCGCAACCGGCGCTGCCGACCTGAAGCTGAACCTGACGATCCCGCTGAACAAGATCGAGGCCACAGGCGTGAAAGGCAGCGTCGCGCTCGCCGGCAACGATGTACGCATCGTGGCCGGCAGCCCGCTGCTCGGTGGCGCGAAGGGTCGCGTCGACTTCACCGAAAAAGGCTTCGCGGTCGTCGGCGCGAGCGCCAAGGTGTACGGCGGCGACGCCACCTTCGACGGCGGCTCGCAGCCCGACGGCACGCTGCGCTTCAACGGCGGCGGCACGGTCAGCGCCGATGGCCTGCGCCGCGCCGCCGAGCTCGGCCAGCTCGCGCGCGCCGCGGGTGCGCTGACCGGCCAGGCGAACTACCGCATGAGCCTGGGTTTCGTGCGCGGCCAGCCCGATCTGAACATCACCAGCAACCTCGTCGGCCTTGCCATCGACCTGCCCGCGCCGCTCGCGAAAGCGGCCGAGGCGCCGCTCGCGATGCGCTTCGCGACGACCGTCGATGCCGGCGCTGCGGGCGTCACGCCGGCATCGGCATCGGCATCCGCACCCGCGCCCGCGCCCGCGCCCACGCCGCCGCTCCGCGACACGCTGCGCTTCGAGCTCGGCAACCTGGTGCAGGCGAGCTACCTGCGCGAGCTCGGCGCTGATGCGCCGCGCGTGCTGCGCGGCGGCGTCGGCGTGATGGGGTCGGCGCCGCAGCCGGCCAGCGGCGTCGCCGCGAGCATCACGCTGACCAAGCTCGTCACCGACGAATGGGAAGCCACCGCCGACAAGCTCTTCGGCCCGGCCGATGCGCGCGACGCGAGCGGCCCGTCGCCCTACATTCCGGATGCGATCGGCCTGCGCGTGCAGGAGCTGGTCACCGGCCAGCGCCGGCTCACGCGCGTCTCCGCCGGCCTGTCGCAAGAGGCCGGTGTCTGGCGCGCGAACGTCGACGCCGACCAACTCAACGGCTATGTCGAGTACCGCGTGCCGACCCGCCGCGGCGGTGCCGCCACCACCACCACCACCACCGGCGGGCGGGTCTACGCGCGGCTCTCGCGGCTCTCGTTGCCCAAGGGCGACGACGCGCAGGTCGAGGCGCTGCTCGATCAGCAACCCGCGACCATGCCCGCGCTCGACGTCGTGGTCGAGAACTTCGAGCTGCACGGCAAGAAGCTCGGCCGGGTCGAGATCGAAGCGCTGAACCGCTCGGGCGCGCAGGGTCGCGACTGGCAGCTCTCGAAGTTCAACATCACCACGCCCGAGGCGCAGCTCACCGCCACCGGCTCCTGGGGTGCGAGCGGCGCGGCGCCGGGCCGCGGTGCCGCTGCGGCGCACCGCGCGGTGATGGACTTCAAGCTGCAGATCGCCGACAGCGGCGCGCTGCTCGACCGGCTCGGCACACCGAAGGCGATCCGCGGCGGCAAGGGCCAGCTCTCGGGGCAGATCTCGTGGCTGGGCTCGCCGTTCGGGCTCGACTACGCGAGTCTCGGCGGCCAGATCAACGTGGCGGTCGACTCCGGCCAGTTCCTCAAGGCCGACCCGGGCGCCGCGCGGCTGCTCGGCGTGCTCAGCCTGCAGTCGCTGCCGCGGCGCCTCTCGCTCGATTTTCGCGACCT
>JANMWQ010000036.1:0-4381 GCA_031394085.1 Rhizobacter sp.
GATGAGCCGCAAAGGCAACTGCTGGGACAACGCCTGCAGCGAGACGCTGTTCGGGTCGCTGAAGGTGGAACGGCTGCACGGGCAACGCTTCGAGACCCGTCGCCAGGCGAAGGACGAAACCATTGCGTGGCTGCTCTGGTACAACCGGACGCGATTGCACTCGACGCTGGCCTATGTCGGCTCGACGCAGTTCGAGCAAGAATGGTTTGCGGCTCAGGCCATACAAGCCAATTCGTGACTCGGCTATGGGACACGGATTCCAGGGGCAAGGTCAGTGTCGTACATGGCTCCATGGCGCGCCTCGAGGCTGGCTCCAACTCGGAGCACGCACCCGATCTTGGCCAATTCAATCTGGCGCCAACTTCGAACTGGATGGTCGGCTTTCATGCATGCAAATATATACAATGCATGCATAGAATGCCCGACGGAGCGATGACGATGGCCATGCTGACAGTGCGCAACATTTCCGACGAGGTGCACCGGACCCTGCGCCTGCGGGCAGCCCAGCATGGCCACAGCATGGAGGCCGAGGTGCGCGAGATCCTGCAAGCCGCCGTCAGCCCGGCCGGACGAGTCAAGCTGGGCTCGCTGCTGGCTGACGTGGGCCGGCAGGCCAGGCTCACCGACCAGGAATTCGCCGTCTTCTCGCGAGTGCGCGACAAGGCACCTGCCCGCACGGTGCGGTTCGAGTGATCCTGCTGGACACCAACGTGGTGTCGGAGCCGCTGCGCCCCGCACCCGATGCCCGCGTGATCGAGTGGATCGACGCGCAGCCGCTGGAAACGTTGTTCCTGTCGGCGATCACCGTTGCCGAACTGCGTGCCGGCGTGGTGCTGCTGCCCGCCGGCAAGCGCCGCACGGGCCTGCGGCAGAACCTGGAGAAGCGCGTGCTGCCGCTGTTCGCAGGTCGTGTACTTGCCTTCGACTTGGCCAGCACGCCAGCCTATGCCGAACTGATGGTCAGGGCGCGAGCAGCGGGGCTCGCCATCGCCACCGCTGACGGCTACATCGCCGCCATCGCCGCCGTCAACGGTTTCACTGTGGCCACCCGCGACATCGGCCCTTTCGAGGCTGCCGGCGTCCCCGTGATCAACCCGTGGCGGGCATGACCGCTGGCGCGCCAGCGCCTCACCCGCAGCCGAATTGCCGAGCGGCCGAACGGCCGAGCGTCGGCTGAACAACAACAGGAGCCCGGGTGCCTCGACTGACCGACTTGATTGCCCAGGCCAAAGCCAAAGACCCGCAACCGGGCGCAGACCTGGACCATGAGTTCAAACAGCTGTCGTCTCCCTGCCCTTTGGCCTGAATTTCGAGCGCCATTGGCCGCAGGGTGGTGGAAATGGCCAAGCGCTCCATCCGCAAGGGCGACAAAGTGCGCGTGATCAAGCCTCAAGGTCACAGCCTAAAGTGGGCAGGCCGTACGGCAAGAAATTCGCCACCCAGCGCGAGGCCATGGACGAGATCATCGACTGGTTGACGCTTTACAACCATCGCAGACTTCACTTCACGTTGGGCTACATCAGCCCGATGACATTCGAAGAAAACTGGCACGCGGGCCAGTCAAGCAGAGCCGCGTAATCGAGTGGCCATAGACTGCGTCGATCGGGGGCAAGGTCAGTTTGAAGGTAAGGCTCTGGCAACGAGTCGACGATCGTATCGCCGGGGTCAGGGTTCCGAATTCGCGTGTCCAATACGCGCATGGAACCCCACCACGCCATCGACGAACGCCTGACCAACCTCGAGATCAAGGCGAGCTTTGCCGAAGACCTGGTCGACCACCTGAATGCGCTGGTCGCGCGCCAGCAAGGTCAGATCGATTTGCTCATGCGCGAGCTCGCCGTGTTGCGGCAGCAAGGCCCTGCCGACGAGCCCGGTGCGACGCGCAACCTGCGCGACGAACTGCCGCCTCATTATTGAGCTTCTGCGGTCGCAATTTAGTTCGCAATGAACTTGGCAAAATTGCATAAATATCCAATTGAATCAATGTGATACGTGCATCAAAATCTTGGCAAATAACATTGCCATGTACGACGCACCGCATCAGTTCGAGCCACTGCTTCCCGCTGCCAGGCCGCAGGAACCGCTGCTCACGAAAGCGCACGACCTCTCGCGTGCCGCAAGCCAGCTGACCGGCCAGCCGGTCGCGCCCGAACTGCGCACGCTGTTGCGCGGCATGAACTCGTACTACACCAACCGCATCGAGGGCCAGCACACGCGGCCGCACGAGATCGAGAAGGCGTTGCGCAAGGATTTTTCCGAGAACAAGGATCTCGCCGCCCGTCAGCGGCTGGCCGTCGCCCACATCGATGCCGAAGCCGCGATCGAGCAGCGCTACGTCGGTGACGCCGGCGCCGTGCGGCTCTACAGCATCGAGGCCGTTCAAGACCTGCACCGCGAGTTGTTCGCGCGCCTGCCCGCGCAAGACTTGTTCACCCCCGAAGGCGAGTCCGTTGTTCCCGGCGAGTTGCGCCCACGCGATGTGCGCGTGGGCGAGCACATCGCGCCCACGCACGCGAGCCTGGGGCTGTTCCTGAAGCGTTGGGCGGTGTTCTATCGCGGCGTTCGCCGCGGCGAGGCCTCGCTGCTGGCGCTCGCTGCCGCGCACCAGCGCCTCGGCTGGGTCCACCCCTTCGTCGACGGCAACGGCCGCGTGATGCGGCTGCACACCCACGCCATGTTCAGCGCACTCGGCTACACCAACGGCCTGTGGTCACCGCTGCGTGGCTTCGCGCGTTCGACCGAGCGCTACTGCGCGCTGCTCGCCGCGGCCGATGCGTCGCGCCACGGCGATCCCGATGGCCGCGGCAACCTGAGCGAGTGCGCGCTGGTGGCGTGGATCGATTACGTGCTCGATGTCTGCCTCGATCAGGTTCGCTTCATGACGAAGCTGCTCGATCTAGGTGCGACGGAGCGTCGCATCGCGGCCTGCCTGGCGTTCGAGGAAGAGAGCTTGCGCTCCGGCGTGCGCCGCGAGGCGCTGCGGCCCTTGCATTACCTCTTTCTCACTGGCGGCGAACTCGAGCGCGGTGAGTTCAAGCTGATGAGGGGCCTGGGCGATCGAACCGCCGTGACGGCGCTGACGGCGCTCGTCAAGCGCGGCCTGCTGAAATCGGATACACCCCAGGGCAAGTTGCGCTTCGGCATTCCGCTGCACGCGCTGCGCTTTTACTTTCCCGCGCTCTGGCCCGAGGCCGAAGCCGATGTGCACGACGGAGTCGATTCATGAGCCAACTGTTTCAGCCCCTGCAGATCGGCACGATGCAGATCGACAACCGCATCGTCATCGCGCCGATGTGCCAGTACTCGGCCACCTCCGGCACGCCGACCGATTGGCACATGATCCATCTCGGTCATCTGGCGTTGTCGGGCGCCGGTTTGATGATCGTCGAAGCGACGGCCGTGTTGCCAGAAGGTCGCATCACGCCCGGCGACCTCGGCGTCTACTCCGACGACAACGAAGCCGGCATCGCGCGCGTGCTTGCCGCGATCCGCGCGCATTCGCCGATCAAGGTCGCGATGCAGTTGGCGCACGCCGGCCGCAAGGCGTCGAGCCGCGCGCCCTGGGAAGGCGGCGCGCAGATCGCGCTCGGTGAACCGGGGTCGTGGCAGGCGGTCGCGCCGTCGGCTGTGCCGCACGCACCGCACGAAGACGCGCCGCTCGCGCTCGACGCCGCCGGCCTGGCGCGCGTGCGCCAGGGCTTCGTCGACGCCACGTTGCGGGCCGCGCGGCTCGGCCTCGACGGCATCGAGATCCACATGGCGCATGGCTACCTGCTGCACCAGTTCCTCTCGCCGATCGCGAACAAGCGCGATGACGAATACGGCGGCAGCCTCGAGAACCGCATGCGCTTTCCGCTCGAAATCTTCGAGTGCGTGCGCGCCGCGTTCCCGGCCGACAAGCCGGTCTGGGTGCGCATCTCGGCGACCGACTGGGTGCCGGGCGGCTGGGACGCCGACGGCAGCGTCGCGCTGTCGCACGCGTTGAAGCTGCGCGGCTGCGCGGCGATCCATGTCTCGACCGGCGGCGTCTCGCCACTGCAGTCGATCAAGCCCGGGCCGGGCTACCAGGTGCCGTATGCGCAGCGCATCAAGGCCGAGGTCGGCCTGCCGACGATCGCGGCTGGCCTGATCACCGAGCCCGAGCAGGCCGAGGCGATCATCGCGAACCACCAGGCCGATGCCGTCTCGCTGGCCCGCGCGATGCTCTACGACCCGCGCTGGCCGTGGCACGCGGCCGCGAAGCTCGGCGCCAGAGTGACGGCGCCGCCGCAGTATTGGCGCTCGCAGCCGCGCGGGCTGGAGCACCTGTTCGAGAACGCGAACTTCGGCGCGCGGTAGCCGTCGCGGCTTTCGCCACGGTGCCGCGTTTGGCCTGCAGAAT
>JANMWQ010000410.1:0-1956 GCA_031394085.1 Rhizobacter sp.
GCTTCTGGATCGCGTTCCAGCCGGGCCCGCCGAACTGCTTCGGCCAGCCCCAGCCGTGCCAGCCCTTCGCGCCGAGAATGCGCGCCCAGCGCTGCATGTCTTGCTTCGTCAGGTGGAGTGCGTTGTGGACCTTGTGGCTCAGGTCTTTCGGCAGGTTCTCGGCCACCCAGCTGCGAACTTCTTCGCGGAAGGCTTGTTCTTCGGGCGTGAAATTGAGGTCCATGGCGCGTTTCCGATCTTCGGGCAATCTAAGGATGGCGCGTGTTTTAGCACGAGCGTGCGTTTTTGCGGTGTCCCAGCCGGGACAAGGGATGCTCCGGACAGTACCCGGATGAACATGCCGATCCGATCCGACCTCCGCGCTGCGCCGCTTATCGAAAGATGCTGTCGGCGCCGAGCGCACCTGGGATCGTGGCCGCGCCGCCGTTTGCCTTTGCGCGCAGGCCGGGAATGAGTCCCGTCGCGACCGTCGCAGCAGAAGCGGGCGCCTGAGTCGCTCGACGATGCACGATTCGATCGAGCGCCAGGCCCACCCGAACGCGCGCCGCGCGCGATGTGAAGATGTGATCCGCCCCCTTGACGACGTCGAGTTGCAAGTCGCCACTTTTTTGCAGCGCAGCCACGGATCGCCCGGCCTGCATGCGCAGCAGCGTGCCAGCGCTGTCGTCGTCGGCGACCACGACGTGTATCGCCACCTTTCGCCGCGCCAGCGACTGCAGCGCAGCGCCCACGTCGTGGGGCAGCGGCAGGCCCAGCGCGCGCGCGGTATCGCGCAGCGCACCCCACACCACCGCGGCCGCGAGCAGACCACGCCACTTGACCTCGTGCAATGCCGCGTGCAGAACCGACGCGCTGCGCGGCCGACTCGCGCCGCGCCGTTCGCGCAGATGACGCACATTCGCGACGCGCAGCGCCAGCGAGGGCTGCTCCAGCCGCATGCCTGCATCCCAGCGGTAGGTGGCCTGATTGATCAGCACCACCGACTCGATTTCGACCCCTGCGACGGCAGCGCGATACGCGTGGTACGCGCCCGAGCAGATCCCGAGCAGCTGGCACTCGACCGGCCCGAAGCGCGCGCGCAGCATCACCACCGCGGCGGCGATCGCGTTCGTCGTGTCGATCGCATAGACCTCGCCTTCGGTCTCGCCGGATTGCACTTCGCTGTCGCCCAGGCCGGGCAGATCGAGGCGCAACACCGCCACGCCGTCGCAGGCCCAGCGCCGGGCCCAATTCACATACAGCCGGCTCGGGCCAACGCGACGGGCGGCGCCGGTGTTGAGCAGCACGACGCAGCGCCGTGCTGCGCCGGCCTCGGGCGCGTGGAGGATGCCGAACAAGTCGGTCGTGTCGGCGCGCAGCGTGAGCGGCGTTTCGCGCGTGCTGCTGACCTGCGCGCTCGCTGCGGGCCACGTCCCCGCCGGCGCTGTGTTCAACGCGGGTGCAGCGCGCGCACCGATCCAGCCGGCAAGCCGGGCGATCAGTGCCTGCGACGACCGCGCGTCGGCGTGTCCTTCGAGCAGATGGGTCAGCGTCGGGCAAACGAGCGCCTCGGTGCGCGCGCCCTGGGTGACGAGGCGCGCAAGCCACCGCTCGTTGGCGGGCCGAGTCTCGGCCTCGACGACGAGCACATGGGCTGCCGGCGGGCGCGGCAGACCGGTCAAATCGATCACTGCGAGCTCGGCGCGGGCGCGCGCGCTGACGACGTGGCCGCCGAGCTCGAAATCGTCGTGTGCACCGAGCGGCGGCTGCGCGCTGCGCAACAGTGCCTCGCGCAAAAACCCGCGCCCGCTCAGCATCGGCGCCAGCGCCACCAGTGCGCAGACATCCTCGCGCTCACTCGCCGCCTGCGCCGCCGGCAGCACACCGAGCCGCACGCCGAGCACGCAAATCCGCGTCACGCCGGTGCGCTCGCGCAGTGTGTCGATCGCCGCGTGCACCGATCGCAGCCAGCTCGAT
>JANMWQ010000108.1:0-3143 GCA_031394085.1 Rhizobacter sp.
GCCGATCAGGTCGTGTTGCTCGAGCGTGATCGCCGGCTCGCGCTCGCGCTGATCGACGCCAAGCAGCGCCTGAACGCCGCGCAGTTGCGCATCGAGACCACCGACGCGCTGGCCTGGATGGCGCGCTGCCCGCCCGATACGTTCGAGCTCGTCTTCATCGACCCGCCGTTCGATGCGAAGCTGGTCGAGCCGGCGCTGGCGCTGGCCCAACGGCTGGTCGTGCCGCAGGGTTTCGTCTATGTCGAGGCGGGTGAGGCCGTTGCGCCGCCCGCCGGCTTCAAGCTGCATCGCCAAAGCCGGGCGGGCGCGGTGCACTTTCATTTGCTGCAGCGGGTCGACTCGCTGTGAGCGATCCCCACGGCTACACTGCGGCCGAAATCAACTGCCGGGAGCGCTTCTTGACCTCCGTGACCAAACTCACTGCCGTCTACCCAGGTACGTTCGACCCGATGACCCTGGGCCACGAAGACCTGATGCGACGCGCCAGCCGGCTGTTCGAGCGGCTGATCGTCGCCGTGGCGGCGGGGCACCACAAGCGCACCATGTTCACGATCGCCGAGCGGCTCGACATCGCGACCGAGTTGGCGGCGCAGTACCCGAACGTCGAGGTGATCGCGTTTCGCGGGCTGCTGCGCGATTTCGTCGTCAGCAACGGCGGCAAGGTCGTGGTGCGCGGGCTGCGCGCGGTCAGCGACTTCGAGTACGAGTTCCAGATGGCCGGCATGAATCGACAGCTGATGCCCGATGTGGAAACCATGTTCCTGACCCCCGGCGATCGCTTTCAATTCGTCTCGGGTACCTTCGTGCGCGAGATTGCCACCTTGGGCGGTGATGTCTCCAAGTTCGTGTCACCCTCGGTGCTGAGTCGCCTGCACCAGCGGGTGAAAACTGCGGAGGCCTGATTCAGTTCCCTATGGCGTTGCTCATCACCGACGAATGCATCAACTGCGATGTCTGCGAGCCCGAGTGCCCGAACCAGGCGATCTCGATGGGCGTGGACTTCTACGAGATCGACTCGGCCAAGTGCACCGAGTGCGTAGGCCATTTCGACGAGCCGCAGTGTGTGCAAGTCTGCCCGGTCGATTGCATCCCGATCAATCCGGCGCATGTCGAATCGAACGAGACGCTCTGGCAGAAGTACCGGCGGCTGCAGGCCGCGGCCACCGTGCCGGGTGGTTGACTGGCGATCACCGGCATCGCTAGGCGTCACAAGCGATTTCACTGGCCTCGCCATGGGCCTCAAGAAAGTTCCAGCGCCATGAGCAATCTCTCCGCCAACGCGCAACTCGTCTCCGAGATCTTCGACGAGGTCGCCAAAGGCAATGGCGCGCCCTTTTGGGAGGCTTGCGACGACCAAGTCGTCTGGCGCACCATAGGTGACGGCACCTGGAGCGGCGAGTTCATTGGCAAGCAGACCAGCATACGAGACGCCGAAACGTGACGCCTGCCCCAATGCTGTTTGCTTAACCGTTCGGGCTGAGCCGCTTCGACAAGCTCAGGACAGGCCTGTCGAAGCCTGTTTGCACTTTCACGACCCTTCGACAGGCTCAGGGCGAACGGGTTGCGGTGCATTGAGGCCTAAACCAAACGCGGACAAGCCGCCGGCAAGCCGGGTCGTGCCGCTTGTGGCAAGCGACGGGTCGCCGACGCGGGCCCTTCAACCTTTTCGGCGCTTGCGGCTGCTCGGGTCGTAGGCGACGAAGTCGGTCGTCGGCAGCGGCTTTGCGAAGGCGTGATTCTTCTTGTGGTGGCGCTCGGGCATGATGATCGCTACCCTCACTGGCGCCTGTCCGCTCAGGCTCGCCGCAGCGCTGGGACGGGCCGAGCGCTCGTCGGCAAGCCGCTCGCGCCGCATGTCGGCCGCCAGGCGGCGCTCGTCGCCTGCCACGCGGCGCGCGTCGGTCTGCTGCGCCGCACTGCGCGCATCGCTGACCTCGATCTGCTTCGCTGCGGGACAGGCTGACTGCGAGTAGGTGTTGCCGCAGCGGTAGACGGTTTGGGCCTGCGCCGCAAACACCGGGGTGGCAGCGAGCAAGGTGGCGACGATCAGCTTCATGGCGGTCAATCCTTCAGGTCATCGGGAACGGTGGGCTTCGGTGGCTTCGGGCGGGGCGGCTTCGCGTGCACTTTCATCAAGGCGCGTTCCATGTCGCCTTCGATCAGCAGGTCGAGCGCTGACACGCCCTGCGCGATGCTTTTGTCGATCGCCTCGCGCTGCTCGGCCATCGGCTTGCGCAGCACGTAATCGACGACCTCGGCCTTGACGCCCGGGTGGCCGATGCCGATGCGCAGGCGCCAGAAGTCGGCGCTGCCGAGCGCGGCCTGGATGTCTTTCAGGCCGTTGTGACCGGCGTGGCTGCCACCGAGCTTCATCTTGACCTGGTCCGGCATCAGGTCGAGTTCGTCGTGTGCGACCAGAATTTCGCCAGGCGCGATCTTGAAGAAGCGGGCGAGGGCGCCGACCGACTTGCCTGACAGGTTCATGAACGTCATCGGCTCCAGCAGCCAGACCGGGCCTTCGCGCAGGTTCACCCGTGCGACGAGACCGAAGTAGCTGCGGTCCGGTGCGAGCGTCGCATTCAATTCACGTGCCACTGCGTCGATGAACCAGAACCCCGCGTTGTGCCGCGTGCCTGCGTATTCGGGGCCCGGGTTGCCGAGGCCTACAAGGAGTCGAATCATGGTGGAGTGAATTATCGAAGGAGGGAGGCGAAAAAAAACCCCACCGAGGTGGGGTTTCGCATCACCCGTGCGGGTGCGCTCTTTGGGGCCTGTCGGCTTACTTCTTGTTCTGCTTTTCGGTCTTCTTGGCCTTGGCCTTGTCGGCCGGTGCCGCGACCACCGGTGCGGCGACCACTTCTTCTTCGGCGGCTTGTGCCACGACCGAGACGATCACCGGGTTCGGCTTGCCTTGCGTCATCACCTTGATGCCGGCGGGCAACTTGATGTCGTTGACGTGCAGGGTCTGGTCCTTGGTCAGCTCACCCAGATCGATCGTCAGGAACTCGGGCAGCTGCGAGGCCAGGCACGAGATGCGCAATTCGTTGATCACGTGGTTGACGATCGACGCATCGGTCTTGACGGCCGGCGAGTTTTCTTCGTTGATGAAGTGCAGCGGCACCTTCTTGACGACCTTGGTGGTG
>JANMWQ010000041.1:0-3291 GCA_031394085.1 Rhizobacter sp.
CCATGCGACAACTCGCCGACATGGCCGGCCTCGACGGCATGCGCGGTGCGCAGCAGGCCGTGGAACGCCGCCGCGCCGGCGCCCGGCATCAGGTGCGGCACGACACGCTGCAGCACGGTCGCGGCATCGTCGCGGCGCAAGGCGTCGGCAAAGGTCGACTGCAGCGCGGCGAGCGATTCATAGTGGCCGCGGTGCGGCAGCCAGTCGGCCAGCGGCGGCACTGGCGCAGCGGCTGGTGCCCGCGGCCCGAAGCGCACCGCGTAGGCATCGAAGAAACCCCGCAGCCGGTGCGCGTCGGCGCCGAGCCGGTGGAGCGCGTGCAGCGCCATCGGCAGATGGTTGGTCAGGCCGCTCGCGTATTCCGCCGGCAAGCGCAGGTTGGCGTCGAGCAGGCGGTGCAGCGTTTCGTTTCGTGTGTCGAGGCTCGGCATGTCGACTCGCTGAAAAGTTTGCGAAGCGCCGATGCTGATACTTAAAGTAGACTTGAAGTCAAGTCCACCCAGCAAAATTCATCGATGACCGAAACGCTGACCGGAGAGCCGCTGTCGATCGGCGCATTGGCGCAACGCGCCGGCGTCGCGACGAGCGCGCTGCGCTTCTACGAAGCGGAGGGGCTGATCGCGAGCGCGCGCACCCCCGCCGGGCAGCGGCGCTTCGCACGCAGCGTGTTGCGCCGCGTCGCTTTCATCGGCGCGGCGCAGGCGGTCGGGCTCGACCTGAAGCAGATTCGCGCCGCGCTTCGAACCCTGCCCGATGCACGCACGCCCACCCAAGCCGACTGGACCCGCCTTTCGCGCGCTTGGCAGCCGTTGCTCGACGCCCGCATCGAAGCGCTGACGCGCCTGCGCGACCAGTTGGCCTCGTGCATCGGCTGTGGCTGCTTGTCGCTCACGCGTTGCAAGCTCTACAACGCGGGCGACACCGCGGGGCGGCACGGCGCCGGGCCGCGCTACCTGATCGGCGAACGCCCGCCGTACACGCCCGAGATGGCGACCGCACCAGCACCTGCACCGCCTCCCGCACGCAGCGCTGCGACGCACCGAAGAAGGCCCGCGTGATCCTCGTCGCCGGCTCGGCCAACCTCGACTTCGTGGTGCGCGCCGCGCGCATCCCAGCGCCCGGCGAGACCGTGCTGGGCCGCGATTTCGCGACCTTTCCCGGCGGCAAGGGCGCGAACCAGGCGGTCGCCTGCGCGCGTGCCGGCGGCGCCGCGACCCACATGCTGCTGGCGCTCGGCGACGACGCGTTCGCCGCGCCCATCGAAGCCTCGCTGCGCGGCGCCGGCGTGGCGACGACGATCGTGCGCGCGCCGGGCGAGTCGACCGGCACCGCGTTCGTCTGCCTCGCCGACGATGCCCAAAACGCGATCACGGTCGCGCCCGGCGCGAACACCCGGCTGCGGCCTGACGACCTGCCGCCACTGGCCGGCGTGACGCACCTGCTGCTGCAACTCGAGACCCCGATCGACAGCGTGACGGCCTATGCGCGCCGCGCTCGCGCCGCTGGCGTCACGGTGGTTCACAACGCCGCGCCGGCGCAGGCGCTGCCGGCCGCGTTGCTCGAAGCCGTCGACGTGCTGATCGTCAACGAGGGCGAGCTCGCCGCGATCACCGGCGTCTCTGACGAAACATCTGACGAAACATCTGCGCAAACATTTGCCGAAACCACCGCCGACCTCCAGACCGCGCTCGCACGCGTCACGGTGCCGTGCGTGATCGTCACGCTCGGTGCGGCCGGCTGCCGCGCGCGCAACAACGGCGAATCGCTGCAGCAGGCGGCTTTCGACGTGCAGGCGGTCGACACCACCGCCGCGGGCGACACCTTCTGCGGTGCGCTCGTGGCGGCGCTGAGCGGCGGCGCCGCCTTGGCGCAAGCGCTGCGCGTGGCGAGTGCCGCCGCAGCGATTGCGTGCATGCGCGTGGGCGCGCAAGTGAGCATCCCGACGCGGGCCGAGGTCGACGCGTTTCTCGCGGCCCGGCCGGCGGCCGTTGCGCATGTCGAGCCGGCTCCCGCTCGCTCAGCCGGGCGTCGTTAACGCGCTCAGGCCGCGCGCTTGCGCGCCGCACCGAGGTAGGTGTCGATCACGCGCGCATCCTTCGCGAGCTCGGCGGCCGGGCCAACGAGCGCGATCTCACCCATCTCGAGCACGTAGCCGTGATCGGCCACTTCGAGCGCGGCACGCGCGTTCTGCTCGACCAGCAGGATCGTCACGCCGGTCGCGCGCAAGCTGTCGATGATGCGGAAGATCTCTTTGACCACCAACGGCGCGAGGCCGAGGCTGGGCTCGTCGAGCATCAGCAGACGCGGCTTGCTCATCAACGCGCGGCCGATCGCGAGCATCTGGCGCTCGCCGCCCGAGAGCGTGCCGGCGAGTTGCGCGCGGCGCTCCTTCAAGCGCGGAAACAGCGAGAAGACTTCTTCGATCGCTTGCGTGCTGTCTTTGTGGCCGAGGCGAACCTGGCGGTAGGCGCCGAGCAGCAAGTTGTCTTCGACCGGCATCGTGCCGAACAGCGCGCGCGTCTCGGGCACGAGTGCGATGCCCTGCATCACGCGCTCTTCCAGCGTGTCGAGCGCGACCGACTTGCCTGCATAGTCGATCTTGCCGCGCGACGGCAGCACGCCCATCAGCGCGTTCAACAAGGTCGACTTGCCCGCACCGTTGGGACCGATCACGGTCACCACGCTGCCGGCTTTCGCGTGCAGGTTGATTCCGTGCAGCACCTCGGCGCGGCCGTAGCCGGCGTGCAGGTCTTCGATGTCGAGGATCAGTTCGGCCATTCGGAGCGTCCAGTTCAAAAGACGAAAGCTTCACCTGCGGTGAGTGACTTGCATTTCTACCTTCGCCCGGCTCAGTGCTCGGTGCCGAGATAAGCCGCGCGCACCGCCGGGCTGGCCTGCACTTCGTCGGGCGTGCCTTCGATCAGCTTGGTGCCGAACTCCATCACGACGATGCGGTCGACCAGGCCCATCACGAGGTCCATGTCGTGCTCGACCAGCAGGATGCTCAGGCCCTCGCGACGCAACTGGCGCAGCACGTCGGCGAGCGCCTGTTTTTCTTTCAGTCGCAGGCCGGCGGCGGGCTCGTCGAGCAGCAGCAGCGTCGGGTCGGCGCAGAGCGCGCGGGCGATCTCCATCAGGCGCTGCGGCCCGAGCGCGAGGTTGCCGGCGAGCTCGTGCATGTGGGCGTGCATGCCGATGCGGCGCAGCTGCGCTTCGGCGGCCTTGAGCAGCTGGCGCTCTTCGGCGCGATCGAGACGCAGCATCGCCGCGGCCACGCCGCGCGAGCCGCGC
>JANMWQ010000468.1:0-3468 GCA_031394085.1 Rhizobacter sp.
GCGTCAGCCTCAACCGGCTGGTCAGCGCACGCCTCGCCGCCTAGGAGCGCGCCGGTTCTTCGTGGCGATTGCGACGCTCGGACACTAAGGTCGACACTGGCCACATCGGTTGGCAACGCGATCACCTTGGCCAAAAGGGCGTCCCGGCCCGCTGTTCGCGTTGGGCCCTCGCCTGAATCCGGCGGTTGCTTCGCACCAGGCGAATCCGCAGTTGTCGTCGCTGCACGGTCACTGCGCCGCGCGCCGATCTCGCATCGGTCAACGGCGACGCTGACTATCCGGTCCGGCCAACGCTTACAGCCCTTGCGGATCAACCGCGCCGGTTCGAGATCCGCAGCGTCGAGCCGTCGACGGTGACCGGCGTGCCCACCGGCATCGATTCGCTGCGCTCGAAGGTGCGCAGGCTGCCGTTGTCCATGCGCACGCGCACCTCGTAGTGGGTCGTGCTGCGTGCCCGTTTCTCGACCTCGTGGCCGGCCAGTCCGCCGCCGATCGCGCCGAGCACGGTCAGCGCCTTTTTGCCGTTGCCACCGCCGGCCTGGTTGCCGACGACGCAGCCAAGCACGCCGCCGGTAACCGCACCGAGCCCGGTGCCCTCGCCCTTCTCACGCACCGCGACTGCCGACTCGACGGTGCCGCAGCTTGCACAGACCGCTGCCTGCGCGCTGCGCGTCGGGCCCGTCTTAGCCGCGACCGGCGCCTTGGCCGGCGTCGCCGCACGCGGCGCGGGCGCTGTTACCGGTGCTTGCACCTGAGGCGGCGGCACACCGTCGTTCGGCGCCGATGGCAGCGCCGATGGCGCTTGTGCAAGCGGGAGGGCGGACGCCACCGGCGGCACCGGGCGACCGGCCTCGGGCGCCGCGGCGACCTGCGGCGCCGGCGTCGTCGCGCTCGGGATCGATTGCGAGATCAGCGCGCCGGCCATCGCAGCGGCCACGATGGCGAGCGAGCCGCCGCCGATCCACGCCGCGCGCGGAACGGCCGACCAGCTGCCGGAAGAAGGTGTCGCGCTTGTCGTGCTTGTGTCACTCATGGGTAGCTCCTGCTGAAAAGACTTTGCATGCCATTACTAACGGCAGGCACGTCTTCATGTTGACTCAGGATGTCGCAAGAGTGTGTAGGAAGGTATCTCCGCATCACGCCGGATGCCGCCCTGGGGCAGCGTCTGCGGCCCGCTCCATGTCTTTCAGAAGCCGATCGATCCGGTCCCTGAGCTTCTCGGTCGAGAGCTTCTCGCGAAAGCGCTCGACCATCAACGGCAACGCGAACGGGCTCGGCACCTTCAGCTCGACGAACGCGACGCGCTGGCCGCGCATGCGCTTCAAGCTTGTGCCGAGCCGCGCGATGTCGAGCTCCTGGCCCAGCACCTCGGTCTGCGCTTGCGTCAGCAACAGATTTCCGGCGTCGTACTTCGCGAACACCTCGTAGAACAGCGAGCTCGACGCCTGCAGCTGCCGCGTGCTTTTCGGCTGGCCCGGGTAGCCGGTGAAGATCAACCCCGCCACGCGCGCGATCTCGCGAAAGCGCCGCCGCGCGAGCTCGCTGCTGTTGAGGCTGGCGAGCACGTCGTGCAGCAGATCGGCCTCACCGAACACGGTCTTGTCGATCAGCGCGGCAGGGTCGACCGGCTCGGCGCTGAGCAGCTCGAAGCCATAGTCGTTGATCGAGATGCTGAAGGTGTTCGGCGCGTTTTTCGCGAGCCGCCACGCGAGCAGGCTGCCCAGGCCGATGTGCGCGTTGCGGCCCGCGAACGGGTAGAGAAACAGGTGATGGCCTTCGCGCGACGTGAATCGCTCGA
Organism: Rhizobacter sp.; assembly: GCA_031394085.1. Taxonomy (GTDB): domain Bacteria; phylum Pseudomonadota; class Gammaproteobacteria; order Burkholderiales; family Burkholderiaceae_C; genus LMDS01. The sequence goes on from JANMWQ010000468.1 coordinate 1,799, forward strand.
TCAGCAGCGTGCTCGGCGTCGGCAGTTTCGAGAGGCGGAGCTGGGTCTCGAGCATCGGCCGCGCAGCTTCGAGTTCGGGCTCGCCCATCGTGTCGATTCGGTCGCCTTGGCCCGCACCGGCGAGCACCTCGAGCACCGAATCCGCGAGCTCGTTCGACAACGGCATCTTCGCGCCGGCCCAGCTCGTGATCACGCCTTTTGGCTTGGTGGCGCGCTTCACGTAGGCCGTCATCTCCTGGGTGCGGATGTACTCGAGCGTGCGCCCGGCGAACACGAAACAGTCGCCGGCGCGCAGCCGCGCGATGAAGCCTTCTTCGACCACGCCAATGCGCCCACCGCTCAGGTACTTCACCTGCATCACCGAGTCGGACACGATGGTGCCGATTTGCAACCGGTGCCGCCGCGCGATGCCGCGATCGGGCACGCGGTAGACGCCGTCGACAAGTTGCACGCGGTGGTATTCGGGGTAGGCCGTCAGGCTCGCGCCGCCCTGCACGACGAAGTCGAGCGCCCACTGAAACTCTTCTTTCGTCAAATGACGGTAGGCATGGGCGCCGCGCACTTCGGCCAGCATCGCGGCTTGCTTGAAGCCGCCGCCGAGCGCGACGGTGACGTGGTGCTGCACCAGCACGTCGAGCGGCTTGGCGGGCGTGGCGCGCGTTTCGAGGCGGCCGGCCTGCGCGGCGCGCCGCGCCGCGACCGCCTCGACCAGCTCCAGCGTGTTGGTCGGCACGAGCGTGATGCGGCTCACGCGGCCCGGCGCATGGCCGCTGCGGCCCGCGCGCTGCAGCAGTCGCGCCACACCCTTGGCCGAGCCGATCTGCAGCACCCGCTCGACCGGCAAAAAATCGACGCCGAGGTCGAGCGACGAGGTCGCGACGACGGCTTTCAAGCGCCCTTCCTTGAGCCCGAGCTCGACCCACTCGCGCACTTCTCTGTCGAGCGAGCCGTGGTGCAGCGCGACCACGCCGGCCCACTCGGGCCTTTGTGCCAGCAGCATCTGATACCAGGCCTCGGCCTGCGAGCGCACGTTGACGAACACCAGCGTCGCCCCCGAGCGCTCGATCTCGGCGACCACCGGCAACTGCATCTGCTGGCCGAGGTGCCCGCCCCACGAGAAGCGGCCGGGGTTCTCGGGCAGCAGTGTGTCGATGCGGATCGTCTTGTCGACACGGCCCTGGACCAGCGTTCCCGCGGTGGCTGCCCCGTTCGTCTGGCCGAGCAGCACACGCATTGCCTCGGGCAGGTTGCCGAGCGTCGCGCTCAACCCCCAGACCGCGAGCTGCGGGCGCCAGCGCTTGAGCCGCGCCAGCGCGAGCTGCACCTGCACGCCACGCTTGTTGCCCATCAGCTCGTGCCACTCGTCGACGATCACGGTGTGGATGCCTGCGAGCTCGTCCGACGCGTGCTCGCGCGTGAGCATCAGGCTCAGCGATTCGGGCGTGGTGACGAGCACGGTCGGAAAGCGACGGTCCTGCCGCGCGCGCTCGGCGCTCGGCGTGTCGCCGGTGCGCGCGCCCAGGCTCCAGCATGCGCCGAGCTCGGTGAGCGTCAACTGAAGCGCGCGCGTGGTGTCGGCGGCGAGCGCGCGCATCGGGGTGAGCCAGAGCACGCCGAGCGGCGGCGCGTGGCTTCCGCCAGAGGTCACGCCAAGCGCCGCGGCCCGCGCG
>JANMWQ010000509.1:0-3941 GCA_031394085.1 Rhizobacter sp.
CGCCTCAAGGGTGTCGACATCCCGACGATGAAAGAGCTCGGCTACAACGTCGTGCTCGGCAACTGGCGCGGCGTGTTCGGCGCGGCCGGCATCACGCCGGAGCAACGCAAGGCGTTGACCGACTTGGTCGTCACCGCGACCAAGCACAAATCGTGGGCCGAGGCGATAGAACGCAACGCCTGGACGCCGGCGCTGCTGACCGGCCCGGCGTTCGACAAGTTCGTCGACGACGAGTTCGCGTCGCTGCGGGCGGTGATGGTCAAGTCGGGCATGGTTTGAAGATGGCCGCAAAGCTGCCGCAAACGCTCATCGGCGTCGGCACGCTGGTGCTGGCCGCCGTGATGGCGGTGGGCGCTTCGCAGATCGGCTCCGAGGCCGGCTACGGCGGGGTCGGGCCGAACTTCGTGCCGTGGGTGGTCGCGGTGGCGCTCGCGGTGTGCGGTGGCTTGCTGGTCTGGGAGTCGGTCAGCGGCGGCTTCCGCGAAATGGAAGCGCCCTCCGGCGAGGCGCACGGGTACTGGCCCGGCTTCGGCTGGGTCACGGCCGGCATGCTGCTCAACGCCGCGCTGATCACGCACATCGGTTTCATCCTCAGCTGCACGCTGTGTTTCGTGCTCGCGGTGCGCGGCTTCAAGGCCTCGCAAGGTGCGCCCGACGGGTCGCCCAAGGTGTTCGCGAAAGACGCACTGGTCGGCGCCTGCATTGCCGCGCCGGTGTATTGGATGTTCACGAAACTGCTTGCGATCAACCTGCCGGGTCTCACCGCCAGCGGCTGGATCTGACGGAACGCTAAAGACTCGCCGATGGACATCTGGAACCAGCTCATTCAAGGCTTCATGACCGCTGGTACACCGGTCAACCTGCTGTGGGCGCTGGCCGGCTGCACGATCGGCACGGCCATCGGCGTGCTGCCCGGCATCGGGCCGGCGACGGCGGTGGCGATGCTGCTGCCGATCACGCTGCAGGTCGAGCCGACCGGCTCGATGATCTTCTTCGCCGGCATCTACTACGGCGCGATGTACGGCGGCTCGACCACCTCGATCCTGCTCAACACGCCGGGCGAAGCTGGCTCCATGGTCACGGCCATGGAAGGCAACAAGATGGCGAAGAACGGCCGTGCCGGTGCGGCGCTCGCGACCGCGGCGATCGGCTCGTTCGTCGCCGGCACGATCGGCACGATCGTTGTCACGATCGCCGCGCCGGTGGTCGCCAAGTACGCTGTGCTGCTGGGACCGCCCGAGTACTTCATGCTGATGATGCTGGCCTTCGTGACCGTCAGCGCGGTGCTCGGCAAGAGCACGCTGCGCGGCATGACGTCGCTGTTCATCGGGCTGGCGATCGGGCTGATCGGTCTCGACCAGATCAGCGGCCAGGCGCGCTACACCATGGGCGTGCCGGAGTTGATGGACGGCATCGAGGTCGTGCTGATCGCGGTCGGCCTGTTCGCGGTCGCCGAGGCGCTCTACGTGATGCTGTACGAGGGCAAGGTGGTCGACACGCAGAACAAGCTGTCGCGCGTGCACATGACGCGCGAGGAGTGGAAGCGCTCGTGGCCGGCCTGGCTGCGTGCGACTGCGATCGGTATTCCGTTCGGCACCATTCCCGCCGGCGGCAGCGAGATCCCGACCTTCCTGAGTTACGCCACCGAGAAGAAGCTGTCGAAGCACCCGCAAGAGTTCGGCACGGTCGGCGCAATCGAAGGCGTGGCCGGCCCCGAGGCCGCGAACAACGCCGCGATCACCGCCACGCTGATCCCGTTGCTCACGCTCGGCATCCCGACCTCGAACACCGCGGCGATCCTGCTCGGCGCATTCCAGAACTATGGCATCCAGCCGGGGCCGCAGTTGCTCGACAAGAACGGCGCACTGGTCTGGGCGTTGATCGCCTCGCTCTACATCGGCAACGTGATGCTGCTGGTGCTGAACCTGCCGTTGATCGGCCTGTGGGTCAAGCTGCTGAAGGTGCCGAAAGCGCAGCTCTACGCCGGCATCCTGATCTTCGCGACGGTCGGTGTCTACGGCATGCGCCAATCGGCATTCGACCTGGTGCTGCTCTACGCGATTGGCCTGCTCGGGCTGGCGATGCGGCGTTTCGATTTTCCGGCGGCACCGGTCGTGATCGGCATGATCCTGGGCCCGCTGGCCGAAGCGCAGATGCGTAACGCGATGTCGATCGGCGAGGGCAAGTGGAGCGTGTTCGTCGAGCGACCGGGGTCGCTGAGCCTGATGATCGTCGTGATCGCGGTGCTGGTGCTGCCGCGGGGGCTCAAGGCGCTGCGCGGGCGGCGTGTGGTGCTCGGCGAAGGCTAGAAGAACGAAGCTCGACGAAGGGTCGTGAAAGTGCGAACAGGCTTCGACAGGCTCAGCCCGAACGGTTGACTGAACAGCACTGGGTCAAGCCTCGGCGCCTGCGGCGAGCGCGCGTTGGCGCTGCGCCTCGAGCGCGGCGGCATCGGTGGCGCCGGCCGTCGGCCAGCCTTGCATGTGCTGGATCGCCACCGCCGAGAGCGCCGCGATCCATTCATGCTGGTCGTTCAGGCAGGGCAGGTAGTGAAACGCCTTGCCACCGGCATGCAGAAAAGCCTCGCGCGCTTCCTGGTCGATTTCTTCCAGGGTCTCGAGGCAGTCCGACGTGAATCCGGGGCACATCACGTCGACCCGCTCGACGCCTTGCTGCGCCAGTGCGACCAAGGTCGGCTCGGTGTACGGCTGCAACCACTCGGCGCGGCCGAGCCGGCTCTGGAAGGTGACGAGCATGTCGTCTTTGCCCACCCCGAGCCGCTCGCCGAGCAGGCGCGCGGTCTTGAGGCATTCGCAGTGGTACGGGTCGCCGAGCGTCAAGGTGCGCTTGGGCACGCCGTGAAAGCTCAGCACCAGCTTGTCGGGCCGGCCGTGCGCTGCCCAGTGGTCGTCGACCCGCTTCGCGAGCGCGCCGATGTAGCCGGCGTCGTCGTGGTAGTGGTTGACGAAGCGCAGTTCGGGCAGGTTGCGGGTGTTCTGCGCCCACTGGTAGATGGCGTCGTTGACGCTCGCCGTGGTCGTGCCCGAGTACTGTGGGTAGAGCGGCAGGATCAGCACGCGCGTCACGCCCTGCGCCTTCAACTCGTCGAGCACCGAGGCCGTCGACGGGCTGCCGTAGCGCATCGCGTAGCGCACCGTGACAGCGTGCCCGCGCTCGCCGAGGTAGCCGCCGAGCAGCTTGGCCTGCTTGTCGGTCCAGACCTTCAGCGGGGAGCCTTCGGTGGTCCAGACGCTGGCGTATTTCTTGGCCGACTTCGCCGGGCGGGTGCGCAGGATCACACCGTGCAGGATCAGCCACCACAGCAGCCGCGGGATCTCGACGACGCGCGGGTCGCTGAGGAACTCGGCGAGGTAACGGCGCACCGCCGACGGCGTGGGCGCGTCGGGCGTGCCGAGGTTGCACCGCAGCACGGCGGTGCGCGGCGGGCTGCCGTGCTGGTAGTCAGGTTCTGGGGCGAAGCTCATTCAGTCAGGCTTCTCGTCGAATTCTGCGGGGGGTTGGCGATGCGTATCGGCGAATTTCAGGATCTCGAAACGCACGCACGGGCTGGCAGCGTCGGACGGCGGGCCGCCGAGGCCGATCTCGCCACTGCCGTGCAGCGTGCAACTGCCACGCCGCAGGCCGATGATCTCGGGGTCGTGGTCGAAGCGCACATACGTGCCGTTGTAGCTCAGGTCGGTCAGCTGGAACGTGCCGCCGTGCCAGACGATGCGCGCATGCGATCGCGAGACCCGCGTGTCGTCGATGATGTAGGTCGCCTGCGGGCTGCGGCCGAGGATCAGCGGCAGGCTCGCACCGGCGTAGATGCGGCTCTGGTCGAGCCAGACCAGGCGGATGCCTTCGGGCTCGGGTGCGCTGGCCGCGAACTCGCCGAACGCGGTGGCGGCCGTGTCGCCGAAACGGCGCGCCGCTTCGAGCAA
>JANMWQ010000598.1:0-2301 GCA_031394085.1 Rhizobacter sp.
CGCACCGTCGGCGCTGGCGTGGTGGCCAAGATCATCGAGTGAGATGGAGCCCCCGGGTGCGGCCTACCGCACCCGACCCCCAAGGGGTTTGGTGGCATTGACGAATAGTTTTTGATATCCACAGGGGCGTAGCTCAATTGGCAGAGCGCTGGTCTCCAAAACCAGAGGTTGGGGGTTCGATGCCCTCCGCCCCTGCCAGCTGACACTGGCAGCCACAGCGGCCCGCGATGCCTCGAATGAGGCGAGCGGGCTTTGCTGCTAGAAGGCGGTGCGGCTTTTGGGGCCGGCAACCGCGATGAACCGAACTGAACACCATGGCGAATCCTCCCGCACAAGTCGAAACGATCTCCACCGGCGCTGACAAGGCCAAGCTCGCGGTCGCGGGCGTGCTCGTCATCGCCGCGGTGGTGGTCTTCTACATGCTTGCGAAGCAGGACCTGTGGATGCGGGTCGCGGCGCTGATCGTGCTGATGCTGGCGGCGGTCGCGACCTTCTTCACCTCCGAACCGGGCAAGCAGTTGATTGCCTACGGGCGTGACTCGATCAAGGAAGTCAAGAAAGTCGTCTGGCCGACGCGCAAGGAAGCGCTGCAGATGACCGGCTACGTGTTCGCCTTCGTGTTCGTGATGGCGCTGTTTCTGTTTTTGACCGACAAGACGCTCGAGTGGTTGCTGTACGACCTGATCCTGGGCTGGAAGCGTTGAAGCGCGTTTGCGGAAGACTCTGATGACCGAAGAACTCAACACCAGCGAAGAACAACCCGCAGCGATCGTGCCGGCCGTGCCGAACAACAAGCGCTGGTACGTCGTGCACGCTTATTCGGGCATGGAAAAAGCCGTCGAGCGCAACCTGCGCGAGCGCATCGACCGCTCCGAAATGCAAGACAAGTTCGGCCGCATCCTGGTGCCGATGGAAGAGGTCGTCGAGCTGAAGAATGGCAAGAAGTCGGTCTCCGAGCGCCGTTTCTTTCCCGGTTATGTGCTGGTCGAAATGGAAATGGGCGACGACTCCTGGCACCTGGTGAAGCACACCAGCAAGGTTACTGGCTTCGTCGGCGGCGCGAAGAACCGGCCGTCGCCGATCTCCGAGGCCGAGGTGCTGAAGATCGTCCACCAGATGCAAGAAGGCGTCGAGAAGCCGCGCCCGAAGGTGCAGTGGATCGTCGGCGAACTGGTGCGCATCAAGGAGGGCCCGTTCACCGACTTCAACGGCGCTATCGAGGATGTGAACTACGACAAGTCGAAGGTGCGCGTCGCGGTCACGATCTTCGGCCGAGCCACCCCGGTCGAGCTCGATTTCGCGCAGGTCGAGAAGGTTTAGAGCAGATCAGTTCGAGTTTGACGCGGCACTCCGAGCCGCGCCCGTAGCCAGCCCGAGACGAGATTCGGGCAAGAGGAGCCAAGGTAACCAGCCCTTGGCGTTTGAACTCAACAACCCATTCTTTCGGGTTGCATTGGAGAGTAGAGATGGCAAAGAAAATTGTCGGCTTGATCAAGCTGCAAGTCCCCGCGGGCAAGGCGAACCCTTCGCCCCCGATCGGCCCGGCCCTGGGCCAGCGCGGCCTGAACATCATGGAGTTCTGCAAGGCGTTCAACGCCCAGACCTCCAGCATGGAGCCCGGCCTCGTGCTGCCGGTCGTGATCACCGCGTTCGCGGACAAGTCGTTCACGTTCGTGCTGAAGAGCCCGCCTGCATCGGTGCTGATCAAGAAGGTGTTGAAGCTCGACAAGGGCTCGCCGAAGCCGCACGTCGACAAGGTCGGCAAGCTCACGCGCGCCCAGGCTGAAGAGATCGCCAAGATCAAGATCAAGGACCTGACCGGTGCTGACCTCGATGCCGCCGTGCGCACCGTCGCCGGCACCGCCCGCTCGATGGGCATCACCGTTGAAGGGGTGATCTGATCATGGCAAAACTCACGAAACGCCAAAAAGCTTTTGCCAACAAGGTCGAGTCGACCAAGCTGTATACGGTCGACAACGCGTTGGCAATCGTCAAGGAATGCGCTGTCGCGAAGTTCGATGAATCGATCGACGTGGCTGTGCAACTCGGCATCGACGCGAAGAAGTCCGATCAGGTCGTGCGCGGCGCCGTCGTGCTGCCCAACGGCACCGGCAAGACCAAGCGTGTGGCAGTGTTCGCGCAAGGCGCGAAGGCCGAAGAAGCCAAGGCTGCCGGCGCCGACATCGTCGGCATGGAAGACTTGGCCGAGCAGATCAAGGCCGGCGTGATGAACTTCGACGTTGTCATCGCGTCGCCCGACACGATGCGCGTCGTCGGTACCTTGGGCCAGATCCTGGGCCC
>JANMWQ010000603.1:0-2153 GCA_031394085.1 Rhizobacter sp.
CCGAGAACACGCGGAAGTGCGCGGGCGCGAGGTCGGTCAGCATCAGCGAAAGCGCCGGCTCGTCGAAGTACTCGACGCCGCTGGCCGCGATACCGACGCCGCTCGCGCCGACCCATTCGACGCCGGGCCAGCGCTGCTGCAGTTCGCCGAGCAGCGCGCTCGCGTGCGCCGCGTAGGCGTCGGTCAGGTAGACCCAGCCAAGGGTCGGCGCTGCGGCGGCGCCGGGTTGCTGGCGCTGGGCCTCGATCTGGGCGGCGGCGAGCGCCAGCGCCATGCGCCAGTCGGGGTGGGTGGCGTGGCCGTGGAGGAAGCGGTTCATGGGAAGCGCATTGTCGTTGGCCGGGTCGGCGCCCGGCGGCCGGCTTCTGGAATGACTGCCATTCCGTGGGGCCGTCACCGGCGCGTGGCGGGCTTCGTTTTCGCGGCCGGTTTGCGTTTCGGTGCGGCGGGTTTTGCAGCCTTCGGCGCCGGGTCGAGCGAGGTCTTGAGTGCCGTACCGGCGAGCTTGCGCGCCGCGTCGGAGGCGGTGTCTTTCATCGCGGTGGTCGCGAGCTCGGTGAACTGTTGCGTGAGCGCGCCCCACCACTTCATCGGGTCGACCACGCCAGGCGCCGGCGCAGCCGCATCGGCAGCGGGCTCGGCCGCCACCACGGGTTCGGTCGCAGGGGCAGGTGCAGGCGCCGCGGCCGTCGGCACGCGAATCTGCAGCGAGTCGCGCAGGCCTTCCATCTGCACGTTCATCGTCTTCAGCGTCGACAGCGTCATGCGTTGCACTTCGAGCGCCTGGATCGTGGCGCCGATCATTCGCGCGTTCTGCTCGAGCCAGAACTGCACGGTGCGCAACTCTTCGATGCGCTTCTCGAGCTCGGCCGGGTCGATCGTCGGCGCGACCCACTGGCCGATGCCCGGCAGCGCCGCACCGGCGTTCTTCACCAGGCCTTGCAGAAAGTCGAAGCCGGGCACCATCTTCGAGAAGGGGGACGGATCGGTCATGGCTTTGTCTCCGGTGACTTCGGTGGATTCGGGTTGTAGACGATGCGTTCGACACGATACCCGCGCTGCGCCATCAGCGCCGGCAAGCCGGTCGGCCCGATCATGTGCAGGCTGCCGACCGCGGCGAACACGCGCCGGCCGGCGGCGTGCAGTTCGGCGATCCGATCGGCCAGCGCCGGGTTGCGCTCGTCGAGCAGGCGAACCATCGCGGCGCGGTCGGCAGCGGTCTTGACGCACTCGCACCAGGCTTCGTAGCGCATCAGTTCGGTCAGGTCGCCGTCGGCCCAGACCCGGGCGATGCGCTGCAGCGTCGCGCGCGCCCGGCCGCTCTCGAGTTCGTCGAGCGCGCCCTCGACCGTCTCGAGGGTCTCGGCCGGGCTCTGCATCTGCAGCGTCTTCAACTGAAGCTCGGGTGACTCCAGCGAGACCATGCGCATCTTCGAGGCGCGGCCCCAGCCGGCCAGAACCGCGTCGATGCCGTAGGCCGCGTCGATGCCGTCAGGGCGGCCCACCAGCGTGGCCAGCACCGCGATCTGCATCTCGGGCGCGAGCGTGTCGAGCGCCTGCGGCGGCAGGCATTCCACCTCGGCGCGGCGCGCGATGCGTTGCTGCAACGCTGCGGGCAACGGTGTCTTCGGTTGTGCGGCCAGCGCCGTCGTCATGCGCTGTTGCATGGCCGCATCCAGCAAGTCGATCTCGAGCGCCATCGTGTCGCTCTGCGACAGTGCCGCGCGTTGCGCCGGGCCAGGAAACGCCCACGCGAACTTCGCGACGTGCAGCGTGCCGAACAACCAGGAGCTGCGCCCGTCCTTGCTGATGCGCCACAAAAAGCCGTGGTCGCGCGCATCGCGCAGGCCGGCTTGCAGTTGTTCGGGGGACGGCGCTTGCGCGGTCGGCGGGCAGGCCGTGGGTGCTTGCGCCAAAGCGGTCGTGCAGGTGAGGGCGGCGAAAAGGGTGGCAAGCAGGGCAGCACGCAGTGCGGCGAACGTCGCGCGGATCGATGGGGTCATCAGGAATGCCAGGTTGCTTCGGTCGCCACGATCATCACCGTCACCGCGGGTCGCCGGGTTCGATGCGCAGCACGCCATCGCGCTGCTGCCAGTGGAGTTTGCCGAGCACGTCCATGCCGAGCAGCGGGCTGTTGCCGAGTTGGGGGAGTG
>JANMWQ010000605.1:0-1921 GCA_031394085.1 Rhizobacter sp.
TTCGGCAACTACCGGCAGGTGCTCAAGAAGGTCGCGCTCTCGCCGGTGATGGGCGACTTTTTGAACAACGCGAACAACGACAAGGCCGCGCCGAACGAGAACTTCGCGCGCGAGTTGCTGCAGTTGTTCAGCATCGGCACCTGCGAGCTCGCGCTCGACGGCAGCCTCAAAGGCGGGGCCTGCACCGCCACCTACAGCAACGAGGTCGTGCGCTCGTATGCCTACGCGTTGACCGGCTGGACCTACCCAGCCGGCGGCAAGACACCGTGGGGCTGCTGGCCCACCGGGATGAACTGCCGCTACTACGCTGGCGACATGACCGCCGTCGCGAGCTACCACGACACCGCCGAACGCAAGCTGCTCTCGAGCGTGACGGTCGCGACCGGCACCGCCGCCGCCCCGGCGCTCGAGGCCGTGCTCGACAGCCTGATGGCGCACCCGAACATGGGTCCGTTCATCGGCAAGCAGTTGATCCAGCACCTGGTCGCCAGCAACCCTTCGGCCGCTTACGTGACGCGTGTGGCCTCGGCCTTCAACAGCGGCAAGTACGGCAGCTTCGGCACCGGCACGAAGGGCGACCTCGCCGCCACCGTGGCGGCGGTGCTGCTCGATGCCGAAGCGCGCGGCGACACCGTCGCCAGCCGCAACGCCGGCAAGCTGCGCGAACCGGTGCTGATGTTCGCCGGCGTGCTGCGCGGGCTGGGCGGCAAGACCGATGGCGATTCGCTCGGCTGGTGGTGGGGCGCCAGCCTGCGCCAGCACGTGTTCCGCCCGCCCTCGGTGTTCAACTATTACCCGCCCAACTATCCGGTGCCGGGCACCGCGCTGGTCGGCCCCGAGTACGGCATCCACAGCGCGAACGCAGCGCTGGAGCGGCTCAACTTTTTGACCTACCTGCTCGACTGGGACGGCTCGGCGCCGAACACCAGCGTGCCCGGCGCAATCGGCACCAAGGTCGACCTCAGCGCGTTCACGGCCGACGCGGCCGATGCGGCCAAGCTGGTCGATCGCCTCTCGATGCTCGCACTCGGTCAAGCGCTGCCGAGTGCGCCACGCGCGAAGGTGATCGAGGCCGTTTCATGGTGGACCGACAAGACCGACGCCACGAACTGGAAGACCAACCGCGTCAAGGCCGCCGTCTACCTCGTGTACGGCTCGCCGAACTACCAGGTACAGCGCTGATGAAAGCCGATGCCATGAACACCCACACGCCCGCCGCTCACCTGTCCAACGCACGCCGCCGCTGGCTCATCGGCAGCGGCTCCACGCTCGCCGCCGCGCTCGGCGCCGGCACGGTCGGCAACCTGCTCAGCGTGCGGCCCGCGCACGCTGCCGACTACAAGGCGCTGGTCTGCATCTTTCTGTACGGCGGCAACGACGGCATGAACATGATCGTGCCGAACGACCCCGCGCGCTACGACCAGTATGCCGGCGTGCGCAAGGGCCTGGCGATCCCGAAGGCGAGCCTCGCGCCGTTGAGCGGCGTGAACTTCGGCCTGCATCCTTCGATGAGCGCGCTCGGCACCGCCTGGAGTGAAGGCAAGCTCGCGCCGGTGTTCAACGTCGGCCCGCTGGTGCAACCGTTGACCAAAGCGCAGTACCGCGCCGCGGCCGCCAACTCGGGTCTCCTGCCCGACAGCCTGTTCTCGCACTCCGACCAGCAAATTCTCTGGGAGACCGGCAGCGCCGACTCGCTCACCCGCACCGGCTGGGGCGGTCGCGCGGCCGAAACGCTCGCGACCGTGAACCCGGTGATTTCGGTCGCCGGCACCGCGCGCTTCGGACTCAGCACCCTGCAGACACCGCTGGTGCTGCCCGGCCCGGGCGCGACCTTCGGCGCCTACGGCCTGCAGGCGAGCGACACCTGGGCGCCGCAGCTCGCGCGCAAGGCGGCCATCGACGCGCTCTACGCGCAACAGCA
>JANMWQ010000622.1:0-7722 GCA_031394085.1 Rhizobacter sp.
CATCTCGTGTCGCCGGCGATGGCCGCCGCGGCTGCGATCGAAGGTCACTTCGTCGATGTCAGCCGGCTCGCCTGACGCTTCAGAATTCGAGTGACAACATGACGCCATTTCGCATTCACACCGGCCTCGTCGCACCGATGGACCGGGAAAACGTCGACACCGACGCGATCATCCCGAAGCAGTTTCTCAAGTCGATCAAGCGCTCGGGTTTCGGCCCGAACCTGTTCGACGAATGGCGCTACCTCGACCACGGCGAACCCGGGCAAGACCCCGCGAGCCGGCGGCCGAACCCGGATTTCGTGCTGAACCAGCCGCGCTACAAGGGCGCCTCGGTGCTGCTCGCGCGCAAGAACTTCGGTTGCGGCTCGTCGCGCGAGCACGCGCCGTGGGCGCTCGACCAGTTCGGCTTTCGCGCGATCATCGCGCCAAGCTACGCCGACATCTTCTACAACAACTGTTTCAAGAACGGGCTGCTGCCGATTCAGTTGCCGGAAGAAACGGTTGCGCGCCTGTTCGACGAAGCCGCGGCGTTCATCGGCTACGCGCTGACCATCGACCTCGAACAGCAACTTGTCGTCAAGCCCGACGGCACGACGATCCCGTTCGAGGTGCAGCCCTTCCGCAAGTTCTGCCTGCTCGGCGGCTTCGACGACATCGGATTGACCTTGCGCCACGCCGACAAGATTCGCGCGTTCGAGGCCGAGCGGCTGCTCACCAAGCCGTGGCTCGCGCACACCATCTGACCGAACGACGAACGGGTACGACTTCGTGAAAATTGCAATCCTGCCGGGTGACGGCATCGGCACCGAGATCGTCGCGCAAGCCATGCGTGTGCTGGGCGCGCTCGATCTGCGTTTTGAGACCGAGACCGCGCTCGTCGGCGGTGCGGCGTACGAGGCCCACGGCCACCCACTGCCCAAGGCGACGCTCGACCTGGCCCAAGGCGCCGACGCGGTGCTGTTCGGTGCCGTCGGCGACTGGAAGTACGACACGCTCGAACGTGCGCTGCGCCCCGAGCAGGCGATTCTCGGGCTGCGCAAGAGCCTCGGCCTGTTCGCGAACTTCCGTCCCGCGATCTGCTACGAGCAGCTGACGCACGCGTCGAGCCTGAAGCCCGAGCTCGTCGCAGGGCTTGACATCCTGATCATCCGCGAGCTCACCGGCGACATCTACTTTGGCCAGCCGCGCGGTCGGCGCGATTCGCCCGACGGTGCGTTCAAAGGTGCCGAGGAAGCCTTCGACACGATGCGCTATTCGCGCCCCGAAATCGAGCGCATCGCGCACGTCGCGTTTCAGGCAGCGCGCAAGCGCAACAAGCGGCTCACGAGTGTGGACAAAGCCAATGTGCTGGAGACCTTCCAGTTCTGGAGAGACATCGTGACGCAGGTGCATGCGCAGTACCCCGATGTGGCGCTCGATCACATGTACGTCGACAACGCCGCGATGCAACTCGTGAAAGAGCCGAAGAAGTTCGATGTGATCGTCACTGGCAACATGTTCGGCGACATCCTCTCCGACGAGGCCGCGATGCTCACCGGCTCGATCGGCATGCTGCCGTCGGCGTCGCTCAATTCGTCGGGCAAGGGCTTGTACGAGCCGAGCCACGGCAGCGCGCCCGACATCGCGGGCAAGAACCTCGCGAATCCGCTGGCTACAATCTTGTCCGCTGCCATGATGCTTCGCTTCTCACTCGACCAGCCCGCCGCCGCCGACCGCATCGATTCGGCAGTGCAGCGCGTGTTGGCGCAGGGTTTGCGCACGGCAGACATCTGGTCCGAAGGCACGACGCGGGTCGGCACACGCGAGATGGGCGACGCGGTCGTCGCAGCGCTCACGTCTTCGGTCAACGCGTCGACCATCAAAACCACGATCACCAAAGGCTAGCAAGCGCCGGTTCGTGTCGCCCCATCCTTGGCGAGCGAGCCGGGGATCAAAGAGGTTTCGATCGACTTTTTTCACTGGGGCAATGACGATGACAGCACTCACGGGTTTGGTTGGATGGCGCGGAATGGTCGGTTCCGTGCTGATGGACCGCATGCAGGCCGAAGGCGATTTCGATCACATCGAGCCGATGTTCTTCAGCACCAGCAACGCCGGCGGCCCCGCGCCGGGCATGGCGAAGAACGAGAAGAAGCTCTTCGACGCCCACGACATCGCCGCGCTCAAGCGCTGCGAGATTATCGTCACCGCGCAAGGCGGCGACTACACGGCCGACGTGTTCCCGCGCCTGCGCGCGGCCGGCTGGAAGGGCCACTGGATCGACGCTGCCTCCACGCTGCGCATGAACGATGACGCCGTCATCGTGCTCGACCCAGTCAACATGCCGGTGATCAAAGACGCGCTGACCAAGGGCGGCCGCAACTGGATCGGCGGCAACTGCACGGTGAGCTGCATGTTGATGGGGATCGGTGCGCTCTACAAGGCCGGCCTGGTCGAGTGGATGAACACGATGACCTACCAGGCGGCCTCGGGTGGCGGCGCTGCGCACATGCGCGAACTGTTGACGCAGTACGGCACGCTGAATGCCTCGGTGCGGCACCTGCTCGACGACCCGAAAAGCGCGATCCTCGAGATCGACCGCCAGCTCGCCGCGACGCAACGCGGCTTGAGCGAGGCCGAGACCGCGAACTTCGGCGTGCCGTTGGGCGGCAGCCTGATCCCGTGGATCGACAAGGACCTCGGGATCGGCAAGCGATCCGACGAGTCGGGCTGGGGCATGAGCAAGGAAGAATGGAAAGGCGGGGCCGAGACCAACAAGATCCTCGGTCAGGGCGCCGCTTTCGGCACGGCGGCCACGCCGGTCGACGGCTTTTGCGTGCGTGTCGGCGCGATGCGCTGCCACAGCCAGGCGCTGCTGTTCAAGCTCAAGAAGGACGTGCCGCTTGCCGATATAGAAGCCATGATCGCAACCGACAACCCGTGGGTCAAGGTCGTGCCCAACACCAAGGAGGCGACCGTGCGTGATCTGACGCCGGTGGCCGTGACCGGCACGATGACGATCCCGGTCGGAAGGCTGCGCAAGATGTCGATGGGCTCCGAGTACCTCGGGGCGTTCACGATCGGCGATCAACTGCTGTGGGGCGCGGCCGAGCCGTTGCGCCGCATGTTGCGGATCGTGATCGAGGCCTGATTCGAAATAGCACTGTGGTACATGTTGTTGCACGGCGACAAGGCGGGGCGCGAATCGCGTGTGCGTGAACTGCTCGCAATGTCAGCCATTGCTTTAGCTTGTCAGCGTATCTCACTGATGTTATTGTGATTTCTAGAATTTGAGCGCCGAGTTACGGAACTGCGGCGGAAATCGCGACAATGTTGCTGTCTGCATTGGCGGGTGCGCTCGGGCGCCTGCCTCGTCTTATTGGGAGACGCCTTGAAAAGAAACTTGACGTTCTCGGGGCGTTTCGCCCTGACTGGAGTGGCAACCGCCGCGTTGCTACTGGTCGCACCGGCCGCCTGGTCGCTCGGCCTGGGCCGGATCCAGGTGCAGTCCGCGCTGGGTGAATCGCTTCGCGCCGAGATCGATGTCACGAGCTTGACGCCGGAAGAGGCGGCGAATCTGCGGGTCCGCGTTGCGCCGCCGGAGTCGTACAAGGCCGCCGGGGTGGACTACAACGTCGTGCTCCCGAGCACGCGTGTGGAGTTGCTGCGCCGCGCCGATGGTCGCCCGTACCTCAAGCTGACGAGCGACCGCGGCGTTCAGGAGCCGTTCGTCGATGTGATTCTCGAGATCAACTGGTCCACCGGCCGTTTGGTGCGCGAATACACGATGCTGTTCGACCCTCCCGTGACCGCGCGCGCCCCCGCGCCCGCCGCTGCGACGTCGCCGTCGATGTCGTCGGCCGCTCCGGTTCCGATGGCGCCACCGCGGATCGCACAGAGTCGCCCGGCACCGTCGTCGCGGCCCGCTGCGACCGAACCGGCGGCGCCGCGCGAACCACGCCCGGCGTCAGCGCCGAAGGCGGCCGCCACCGCCGATGCGGGCGAATACAAGGTCAGGCCGGGTGATTCGCTGTCGAAGATCGCCTCGCGCACCCAGCGCCAGGGCGTGTCGCTCGACCAAATGCTGGTGTCGTTGTACCGCGGTAACCCGCAGGCCTTCATCGGCGACAACATGAACCGCTTGAAGTCAGGCGTGGTGCTGGCCGTGCCGAGTGCCGACACCGCCAACGGCGTGCCGGCCTCCGAGGCGCGTCAAGTGATCCAGGCGCAAAGCGCCGATTTCGGCGCGTACCGCCAGCGTCTCGCGGGCGCCGTGCCGACCGCCAAGACCGAAGGCGCGTCGCGACAGGCAAGCGGCAAGGTCCAGGCGTCGGTCGACGACCGCAAGCCCGGTGCCACCGCCACGCCCGACAAGCTGACGCTGAGCAAGGGTGCCGCGGGCGCCAAGGCCGAAGACCAGATATCGAAAGATCGCGCGAAGAAGGCCGACGACGTTCGCGTCGCCGAGTTGTCGAAAAATGTCGACGAGCTGAAGAAGCTCTCCGGCGCTGCCAGCGCCGCCGCGGCGAAGCCGGCGGTGATCGCGTCGGCAGCCACGCCGGCGCTCGCCGCTGCGGCAAAGCCCGCGCCTGCCCCAGTGGCGGCGCCAGCTCCCGCGCCGACACCGGCCCCTGCCGTCGTTGCAGTTGCACCCGCACCTGCACCTGCACCTGCACCTGCACCTGCACCTGCAGCGCCTGCTGTACCTGCGCCCGCTGCCGCTGCATCGGTGGCTGCGATGCCTGCCGCCTCGGCGCCCGTCACCGTCGCGGCGGCGTCTGCTCCGGCCGCCAAGCCAGCGGCGAGCGCTGCGCCGGCCGTGAAGCCGCCAGTCAAAACACCGGTGCCGGCTGAAGAACCGAGCGTGATCGGCTCGTTGCTCGACGACAACCCGATGGCGCTCGGCATCGGCGGCCTGGCGTTGGCCTTGCTTGCCGGCTTCGGCGTCTACAAGCTGAGCCGTCGAGCCAAGAAAGACAGCGGCGAAACCTCGTTCCTCGAAAGCCGCCTGCAGCCCGATTCGTTCTTCGGCGCCAGCGGCGGCCAGCGCATCGACACGCGCGACGCCGGTGGCACATCGTCGTCGATGAGCTACTCGCTGAGTCAACTCGATGCGATCGGCGATGTCGACCCGGTGGCCGAGGCCGATGTCTACCTCGCCTATGGCCGCGACCTGCAGGCCGAGGAAATCCTCAAAGAAGCGATGCGCAGCAGCCCGGATCGCATGGCAATCCGCACCAAGCTGCTCGAGGTCTATGCCAAGCGCCGCGACACCAAGGGGTTCGAGTTGCTCGCCACGCAGCTCTTCGCGCTGACGCGCGGCGAGGGTGAAGACTGGGCCAAGGCGCAAGAGATGGGCGCGCAGATCGACCCCGAGAACCCGCTCTTCAGGCCGGGCGGTGCGCCGTTGGCCATGCGCGGCGACAGCGGCCAGATGATCGAGCCGCTAGGCGCCAGCACGATGCCGCAATCGGTGCTGCCTTCGCCTTCGCAGTTCGGCAGTTCGGTGACCGGCGTGCCTGTGCTCGACAGCGGCAACATGGACCTCGATCTCGACCTCGGTGACCCCGATTCGGGCGTGACGACCTCGCCGTCGCCGCTGCAGAACACGCAGGCGATCAAGCCGGCGGCGCGCTCGGCCGCGGACGATGCGATGTCGCTGGACTTCTCGGTGCCCGAATCGCAGCCGAAGGTCGCGCGCGCGGCCGAGCCCCCGTCGTTCGACCTCTCCGACATCTCGCTCGACCTCGACCTGCCGCCTGCGGTGCCCACGCCAGCCGTCGCAGCGACGCCGGCTTCGCCTTCGGGGTTCGGCGACATCAGCCTGCCTTCGCTCGATGGCGATGACGACCCGCTCTCGCGCAAGCTGGAACTGGCCGAGGAGTTCCGCCAGATCGGCGACAACGACGGCGCACGCGACCTGCTGCATGAAGTCGTGGCCAAATCGACCGGCGCCGTGAAGAGTCGCGCGCAGAGCATGCTGGCCGACCTCGGGTGAAGCGGGCGACGACCGGAGCCCACTCGTGAGGGTGGTGCTCGGCGTCGGCTACCGCGGGCAGGCCTACCTTGGCTGGCAGAGCCAGCCGAGCGGCAACACGGTCCAAGACAAGCTTGAGCGCGCGCTCGGGCAATTCGCCGACCAGCCACTGCGCACCGTGTGCGCCGGCCGCACCGACACCGGCGTGCCCCCCCAGAACCAGGTCGTGCCCCACCACACCCAGAAAGTGCGCGCAGAGGCGTCGTGGGTGCGGGGCACGAATCGCTTCCTGCCGCCCGACATCGCCGTGCAGTGGTGCCAGCTCAAGGACGACGACACTTTCCACGCCCGCTACAGCGCGATCGGCCGGCGCTACGTGTACGTGCTGCTCGAGTCGGCGGTGCGGCCGGCGGTCGAGGCCGGCTCGGTCGGCTGGAGTTTTCGTCCACTCGACAGCGACACGATGCGAGCCGCCGCGCAGCGCTTGATCGGTGAGCACGATTTCAGCGCGTTCCGCTCGTCGGAATGCCAGGCGCCGACGCCGGTGAAGACGATCCGCGGGATCGAGATTTCTCGCCGCGGTGCTTACTGGCGTTTCGAGTTCGATGCCAACGCCTTTTTGCACCACATGGTGCGCAATTTGATGGGCTCGCTGCTGGCGGTCGGCGCGGGCGTGCGCAGCGAAGCGTGGTTGATCGATGTGCTCGCCTCGAAGAATCGCGCGCTCGCCGCACCGACATTCCCGGCCGACGGGCTCTACTTCGTCGGGCCGTACTACGATCCCGTTCACGCCATTCCGCAGCGCACCGCCGCGATGGACTGGCTGCCCTGATCGCTCCGATCGCTTTGATCTTCCCTCGACGATGAAACAACGCACCCGAATCAAGATTTGCGGCCTCACGCGCGAGGCCGATGTCGACGCGGCCGTCGACGCGGGCGCCGACGCCATCGGCTTCGTGCTGTACGACAAAAGCCCGCGTCACGTGAGCCTGGCGCGCGCGACTGAGCTCGCTAAGCGCCTGCCGCCGTTCGTGATGCCGGTCGGCCTGTTCGTCAACGCGAACGAGGCCGAGGTCACCGCTGCCAGCGCCGCGATTCCGCAGCTGCTGTTGCAATTCCACGGCGACGAGAGCCCGCACGACTGCCTGCGCGCCGCCCGGCCTTTCCTGCGTGCCGCCCGCATGGCGCCTGGCTTCGATTTGTTAAACTTCGCTTCCCGATTCGCGCACGCCCAAGCCATCCTGCTCGACGCCGACGTCGAAGGGTATGGCGGCGGTGGAAAGGTTTTCGATTGGTCGCTCATTCCCTCCGCCGTGCCCCTTCCAGTCGTTTTGTCTGGTGGGTTGCATGCCGGAAATGTGATCCAAGGCATCCACACGCTGCGGCCCTGGGCCGTTGACGTGAGCTCCGGTGTGGAGCACGCGAAAGGCATCAAGGATGCCGACGCGATCCGCCGGTTCTGCGATGCAGTGCGCGAGGCCGATGCCCGCAGCGCTGCCTCGGTTGCCTGATCAATCCTTCTTTCACCATGTCGAACTACCATCAACCCGATGCCTCGGGCCATTTCGGCCCCTATGGAGGCAGCTTCGTCGCCGAGACCCTTGTGCACGCGCTCGATGAGCTCAAGCGCTGCTATGCCGAAGTGCAGAACGATCCGGCCTTCATCGCCGAATTTCATTCAGAGCTGAAGCACTTCGTCGGCCGACCGAGCCCGATCTACCACGCCGCGCGCCTGAGCCGCGAACTCGGCGGCGCGCAGATCTTTC
>JANMWQ010000648.1:0-1776 GCA_031394085.1 Rhizobacter sp.
ACCACGAACGCCCTCGAATCCCGCCGCCGCTTGCTGAAACTCTTCGCTGGCGCGCCAATGTTGCCGCTCGGCAGCTCGGCCTTCGCAACCGCGCTGTTGACCGGCTGCGGTGGCGGCGGCGACGATGCGGTGGCCGCGACCTACACGTCGTCGAGCTTCACCGGCATGGCCGCACCGACGCTCGCCAACGCCGCCGCGATGGCGACGACCTCGACCGGCTCCAGCCTCGACGTCACGTTCAGCGACGGCAGTAAGAAGACCTTCGCGCTCGCGTACCACCCGTTCTTCGCGACCGGTGATCTGGTGCCCAACGGCAGCGGCGGCACGGTCCTCGCGGGCGGCTATGTCGACATCAAGAACCAGCCGATCATCGACAAATCGGTCGTCGGCAAAGAGCGCCAATTCTTCTCCGATTCACCCGACGGCACTTCGCTGCTGAGCCTGCCGAATCCGACCGTCACCGGCATCAAGGGCAAGGCCGTGTTCGCGGTCGTGCAGTTCGAGTACACGACGCGCGACCAGGCCGGCGCGAGCACCTATGGCGTGCTGCCGTCGCCGATCGCAGTGCTGACGCTCGACCAGGATCAGTCGACCGGCGCGCTGACCCTGGTGAAGTACCACAACGTCGACATGTCGAGCGCGCACGGGCTGTGGATCACCTGCGGTGCGAGCCTGTCGCCCTGGGGCACGCACCTGTCGAGCGAAGAGTACGAGCCCGACGCGCCGTTCGCATCGACCAGCGCGCAGTTCAAGGCCTACAGCAAAAACGTGTTCGGCGACGAGACCACGGCCAACCCGTACCACTACGGCCACCTGCCCGAAGTGACCGTGAACCCCGACGGCAGCGGCAGCGTGAAGAAGCACTACTGCCTCGGCCGACTGTCGCACGAACTGATCCAGGTGATGCCCGACAACCGCACCGCGCTGATGGGCGACGACTACACCAACGGCGGGTTGTTCATGTTCCTCGCCGACAAAGAGAGAGACCTCTCCGCCGGCAGCCTGTACGTCGCGAAGGTGGGTGTCGGCTTCTCGGTCGACCCCGCTGGCGCCGGCGCGCCGCTGACCTGGATCAAGCTCGGCTCGGCCACCAGCGCCGAGATCGAGGCGATGGCCAACACGCTGAAGCCGGCCGACATCATGAGCGTTTCGAAGACCGACCCGGCGGATGCGAGCTTCACCAAGGTCTTCGTCGACGGCGCCGCCAATTGGGTCAAGCTGATGCCGGGCATGGAGAAGGCCGCGGCCTTTCTGGAAACGCACCGCTACGCCAACCTCGTCGGCGCCAGCATGGGCTTCACCAAACTCGAAGGCACCACGGTCAACGTCAAGGACAAGATAGCCTACTCGGCACTGCAGAACATCCAGGGATCGATGGTGCGCGGCGCAGCGAGCTGGCGCGAGTCGACCGGCATCACGGTCGAGAAGACGATCAACGCCGGCGGTGTGTTTGCCCACAACCTCGCCGGGGCCCAGAAAGACACGGCGGGTGCGGCGATCGCCAGCGAATGGGTGCCGGTGCTCACCAAAGCCTTTCTCATCGGCGAAGACATCACCGCCGATGCGCTCGGCAACCTCGCCAACCCCGACAAGGTCGCGAACCCCGACAACCTGAAGTTCTCGGAGAAGCTGCGCACGCTGTTCATCGGCGAAGACAGCGGCTTTCACGTCAACAACTTCCTGTGGGCCTACAACGTCGACACGAAAGTGCTCTCGCGCATCATGTCGATCCCGGCGGGCGGCGAATCGACGGGGCTGCACGCGGTCGACGAGATC
>JANMWQ010000668.1:0-4164 GCA_031394085.1 Rhizobacter sp.
CCGCAGCGCAGCATGCCGCCGCCTTCGGCCACCGCGACAAGCCGGTTGCCCTTGCCGATGAAGTCGGCCACGAACACGCTCGCCGGTTCGCTGTACACCTGCATCGGCGTGCCCACCTGCTCGATCGCACCGTGGTTCATCACGACGATGCGGTCGGCCACAGAAAGCGCTTCTTCCTGGTCGTGCGTGACCATGACGGTCGTGACACCGAGCTTGTTCTGCAGCGAACGTATTTCTTGCCGCAGGCGCACGCGCTCCAGCGCATCGAGCGCCGACAGCGGTTCGTCGAGCAGCAGCAGGCCCGGCTCCGTAGCGAGCGCCCGCGCGAGCGCGATGCGTTGCTGCTGGCCCCCCGAAAGCTGCGCCGGGTACTTGATGCCGCTGCCCGGCAAGCCGACGAGCCGGAGCAACTCGTCGACGCGCTTGGCGATGTCGGCACGCGATCGCCTGCGATTGACGAGACCGTATCCGACGTTGTCGGCCACAGTCAAATTCGGGAACAGCGCATACGACTGGAACACGATGCCGTAGTCGCGCTGCGCCGGCGGCATCAGCGAGATGTCGCGCTCGGCCTGCCAGATGCTGCCGGCGGTCTGCGTCTCGAGCCCGGCAATGATGCGCAACAAGGTGGTCTTGCCACAACCCGACGGGCCGAGGAAGCAGACGAATTCGCCCTGCTCGATCGACAGGCAAATATCGCGCAGCGCCTCGAAGGAACCGAAGCTCTTGCGGATGCCTTCGAGACGCAGGCAGTGCTTCATGACCTCGCTGCGGGCACTACTTCTTCGGCTCCGACTTCGCGTCGTAGCGCTTGTTCCACTCGGCCAGAACGCGTTCGCGGTTCGCCGCAATCGCGGCAAAATCCATCTTCACCAAGCGCTTCTCGTAATCTGCCGGCACGTTCTTCAACGGCTCGGCCACACCCGGGATCGCGGTGATCGCGAAGTTCTTGCCGTAAAGCTTCATCGCGTCCTTGCTCGAAGCCCAGTCGGCGAGTTTCTTCGCGGCAGCGAGTTTTTTGGTGCCGGCGTGAATCGCGAAAGCCTCGAGATCCCAGCCCAACCCTTCTTTCGGGAAGATCAGGTCGATCGGCGCGCCCCTGGCCTTGTTGGTGTTGCCGCGGTACTCGAACGAGATGCCCATGACGTACTCGCCGGTCGCCGCCAGGTTGCAGGGCTTGGAGCCGGAGTGGGTGTACTGCGCGATGTTCTCGTGCAGCGCATCGATGAACTTCCAGCCGCCGCCCTTGCCGCCATCGTCTCCCCACAACGTCAACCAGGCCGACACGTGGAAGAAACCGGTGCCCGACGAAGCCGGGTTCGGCATCACGATCTGGCCCTTGTAGATCGGCTTGGTCATGTCGCGCCAACTCGCCGGCTTGGGCAGGCCGCGCTTGCCGGCCTCGATGGTGTTGAAGCAGACGGTCGCGCCCCAGACGTCCATGCCGAACCAGGCCGGCGGATTCTTCTTGTCGCGGTACTGGCTCATGATCGCGTCGAGGTTCAGCGGGGCGTAGGGCATCAGCATGCCCAGCTTGTCGAGCAGCGCAAGGCTCGACGCGGCCACGCCCATCACCACGTCGGCCTGCGGATTCGCGCGCTCGGCGAGCAGCTTGGCGGTGATCACGCCGGTGGAGTCGCGCACCCACTTGATCTCGATGCCGGGGTTGACTCTGGTGAAGCCGTATTCGTAGGCCTTGAGCTGGTCCGTCTCGAGCGCGGTGTAGACGGTGAGCTGGGTCTTCTGCGCGAACGCGCCGGTGGCGGTGACGAACAAGGCCAGCACGGCGAGCACCGATTCAATGGGACCCAGATTCATGCGGATCTCCTGGCGAAGGGGCTGATGAACGGTGGGGAGTGCAAGCCGCGTGCCCGAGTCGGAAGAAGGAGAAGCCCCCTGGCCGACGAAGCAGTCTAGGCGGCGGGTGAAAGTGTCGTCAACTGTTTCTTGAAAATTGTTGACAATCGACATCGCGTGTCATCTACTCGTCTGCCATGAGCGCCACCCTCACGCTTCATCCGACGATCACTTTGCTGCAGACCAGCTCGCTGGCGAGCGTGGTGCAGAGCGAACTCGAACGCATGATTCTCTCCGGCGAACTCGCCCCGGGCGCGAAGCTGACCGAGGTGGCGCTCGCCGCCCGCCTCGGTGTCTCGCGCGGGCCGTTGCGCGAGGCCTTTCGCATGCTCGAAGAAGCCGGGCTGGTGCGCACCGAGAAGAACCGCGGCGTGTTCGTGCGCGATATTCCGATCGCCGAGGCGGTCGAGATCTTCGACCTGCGCGCGGCGATGGAAGAACTCGTCGGCCGGCGCCTGGCCGAACACATCGCGCCGGTGCAGCTCAAAGAACTTCGCGGCTTGGTCGACCAGATGGAACAGGCAGCGAAGGCCAAAGACGCTCCCCGCTATCACCTGATGAACCTGAAGTTCCACGACCGGCTGGTCGAGCTCGCCGGCAACAGCAAGCTGACCGCCATCTACCGCAAGCTGATCAAGGAGCTGAGCCTGTTTCGCCGCCTGGATCTGGCCGATGGCGGGCTGATGCCGATCTCGGCCAGCGAGCACCGCCAAATCGTCAGGGCGATCGCCTCGGGCGACCCCGCGGCAGCCGGCAAGGCCATGTTCGACCACGTCATCGAAAGCAAGGAGCGCACGGTCAAGAATCACCCACAACCAGCGCGCGCTGTCCAGCCGGCACCCGCGCGCGCTTCGCACAACCTGCCCACCCGATGATCAACGTCGACCACCGCCACTGCGCGCTCCCGAAGCAGCCCACCGTGGTCGTCTGCTTCTCGGCCGAAAACGGCATCGAGACGGTCTCGGTGCGGGTCGGCATGCCGCGGCCTTCGGTCTACAGCGCGGAACTCTCGGAGTTCGTGTTCGCCGCCGGCGTCGACAGAACCACACAGGCTTTCCCGACCCGATGATTCACTTGCTGAACTTGCTCGCCGCGATCGCGCTGCTCGTCTGGGGCACGAACATCGTGCGCACCGGCGTGATCCGGATCTTCGGCGCGAACCTGCGCAACGTGCTCGCGAGCAGCCTGAGCAACCGCTTCAAGTCGATGCTCGCCGGGCTGGCCGTGACCGGCCTGGTGCAGTCGAGCACGGCCACCGCGGTGATCATCTCGTCGTTCGTCGGCAGCGGCTTGGTCGGCATGGCCGCCGGCCTCGCGGTGATGCTGGGCGCCGAGATCGGCACCAGCCTGATGGCGGTGTTGTTTTCGTTCGACCTGTCGTGGCTCTCGCCGTTGCTGATCTTCTCGGGCGTCGTGCTGTTCATCTCGAACGAGAAGAGCACGGCCGGCCGCGCCGGCCGGGTCGCGATCGGCTTCGGGTTGATCACGCTCGGCTTGCAACTGATCGTCGCGGCGACGCAGCCGATGATCGCTTCACCGGTGATCCGCGGGCTGATCGTCGGGCTGCCGAACGACGTGTTCCTCGACATCATCGTCGGCGCGGCGCTGACGATGGCCTGTTACTCCAGCCTGGCCTTCGTGCTGCTCACGGCCACGCTCGCGGCCTCGGGCATCTTGCCGGTCACGGTGGCGCTCGGCCTCGTGCTCGGCGCCAACCTCGGCAGCGGCATCCTGGCCATGTTGACGAGTTCCGGCCCGCCGACCGTGCGCCTGCGCCTGCCGCTCGGCAGCCTGCTGTTCAAGCTCGCCGGTTGTGCGATCGCGATCCCGTTGCTGCCGCAGATCCATGTGCTGCTGCAGAACCACCTCCCGAGCATCCACGCGCAGGTGATCGCGTTCCACCTCGGCTTCAACATGATCCGCGCGGCGCTGTTCATCGGCTTCACCGGGCCGATGGCGCGGCTGGTCGAGAAGCTGCTGCCGGCGGCGCCCTCGCCCGCCGCCCCGACGCGGCCGTGCCACCTCGACCCGTCGGCCCTGCAAACGCCGTCGCTCGCGATCAGTTGCGCGGCGCGCGAAGCACTGCACCAGGCCGACGTGGTTGAAACCATGATGAACGGCATCCTGCCGGTGCTGCGCGACAACGATCTGGTGCTTGCCGAGCAACTGCGCAAGATGGACGACACGGTCGACGAGCTCTACTCGGCGATCAAGTTCTACCTGACCCAGATCTCACGCGAGGCGCTGTCGCAAACCGAGAGCCGGCGCTGGACCGACATCGTCTCGTTCACGATCAACATGGAGCAG
>JANMWQ010000077.1:0-7254 GCA_031394085.1 Rhizobacter sp.
GCTCGAATCCGTCGGAATCGCCGCGATGCCGCCGCCGTGCAAAATTTGCGCGGCCTGCTTGAGCAAGCGGAGTTGCGGGTTGTCGGGGTGAACCTCGAAATACTGCGACATGCGTCTATTGTCCCGCCGGCCGGGCCGTCAGGCACTCACGCCGGCTGGTGAATGCGCGCCTCCAGCGCGGTCCACACGGGCGTCAACTTGGCCGGCAGCGCGGGCAGGCCGCCGAGATCCGTGTGGCTCTCTTCGGGGCTGTGAAAATCGCTGCCGCGCGATGCGAGCAGCCCGTACTCGAGCGCAGTCTCGGTGTAACGCACCGCATCGGCCGAGCTGTGGCTGCCGGTTACGACTTCGACACCCCGCCCGCCATGCGCCTTGAACTCGCTGAACAGCGCGTACTCCTCGTTCGCCGTGAACTTGTAGCGCGCCGGGTGCGCGATCACCGCCATGCCGCCGGCATCGGTGATCCAGTTCACCGCGTTGCGCAGCGTGGCCCAGCGGTGCGGCACGAAGCCGGGCTTGTTCTCGACCAGGTATTTGCGAAACACCTCGTGCGTGTCGGCGCAAACACCGCTCTCGACCAAAAACCGCGCGAAGTGCGTGCGCGAGATCAACTCGGGGTTGCCGACGTACTGCTGCGCGCCTTCGTAAGCGCCCTTGATGCCGACTTTCGCGAGGCCGTTCGACATTTCCATCGCGCGCTCGCGCCGCCCGCCGCGCGTGGCGCGCAGGCCGGCGGCGAGCGCCGCGTTGTCGACATCAAAGCCGAGCCCGACGATGTGCACGGTGATATCGGCGAAGGTCACCGAGATTTCGGTGCCGGTCAGGTACGGGAGACCGAGCGCCGATGCCGCGGCGATCGCGCGCTGCTGGCCACCAATCTCGTCGTGGTCGGTCAACGCCCACAGCTCGACGCCATTGGCTTTGGCCCGCGCGGCCAGCGCTTCGGGCTCGAGTGTGCCGTCGGACACGGCGGAATGGCAGTGCAGGTCGGCGTTCATCCAGCTGGGGGGTGTATCCACTGCTCGATTGTAGGGATGACGGATTGCGCGCGTCGCCTCGACCGGCATCGCCCCTCAGCCGGCACCCCTTCAGCGTTCCAAGCGGAGGATCCGGCCGTTGACGCTGTCCGTCAGCACATAGAGCCAGCCGTCGGGGCCTTGGCGCACGTCGCGGATGCGTTCGCCGAGGTCTTGCAGCAAACGCTCTTCGCGCACGACCTTGCGGCCATCGAGCTCGAGCCGCACCAGCAACTGGCCTTTGAGCGCGCCGATGAAGGCGCTGCCCTTCCAGCCGGGATAGCGGTCACTGGTCAGGAACGCGAGGCCGCTGGTCGCGATGGAAGGCACCCAGTACGTCAACGGCTGCTCCATGCCGGCCTTGGCCGTGCCTTCGCCGATCTTCGTGCCGGTGCCGTAGTTGGCGCCGTAGGTGATCACCGGCCAGCCGTAGTTCTTGCCACGCTCGACGACGTTGAGCTCGTCGCCGCCCTGCGGGCCGTGCTCGTCGGCCCAGAGCTCACCGGTGGTCGGGTGGATGGCCGCGCCCTGCACGTTGCGGTGGCCGTAGCTCCAGATCTCGGGTCGCGCGCCGGCCCGGCCGACGAACGGGTTGTCGGTCGGCACGCGGCCATCGGATTCGATGCGCACGATCTTGCCGTGGTCGTTGTCGAGCGTCTGCGCGTCGTCGCGCCGGCTGAAGCGGTCGCCGAGCGTGACGAACAGCCGCCCGTCGCGCGCGAACACCAGCCGCGAGCCGAAGTGCGCGCTGCTCGCGAACTTCGGCGCCTGGCGGAAGATCACGCGCACGTCTTTCAGCGCATTGCCATCCAGCTTGCCGCGCGCGACCGCCGTGCTGTTGCCGCTGCCGCCTTCCGGGTCGGCCTCGCTGAAGCTCCAGTAGACGAGCGCGTTGTCGGTGAACTTCGGGTCGAGCGCGACATCGAGCAACCCGCCCTGGCCGCCCGACTCGACCTTCGGCACGCCCTGCAGCGGCTCGCCGAGCTGGCCGTCGGCCGAGACGATGCGCATGCGGCCGGCCTTCTCGGTGACGAGCATGCGGCCGTCGGGCAAGAAGGCGATAGCCCACGGGTTGCGCAGGCCGCTCGCGACGGTGACGGGTTTCAGCGCCTGGGCCGATGCGGCGGTGGCGGCGAGTGACAGCGTGGCGGTGGCGAGGAGATGGACAAGTCGGAAAGTCGTCATCTGCGGAGCATGCCTGCGCCCGCGAAGCCGCGGGCGGCGATGGGCTTTCAGCGGTGCGCCCAGAGCGCGCCCTCATGCGGTCTGCTTCACCAGGATCGGCATCGAGCGCAGGCTGCGCGCGAAGCTCGCCGCGCTCGGGTTGTCGACGAACACGCAGCGCTTGCCGGTGCGCTTGCAGTGGTCCTTGACGCGCCAGTAGGCATCGTGGCTGATGCAGCCGGTCTGGCAGATGACGAGGTCAGCCGCCGTAAGGCTGGCCTCGAGCTGGGCCACGTTTTGTTGCTCGCCGCCGTCGTGGTGCGCGAAGTGGCCGCCGTGACCTCGATCAGCCGCCGGTACGCCGGCACGCTCGCGGTGCGGCCGCCGACGCACAGCACTGCCGCGTCGCGCAGCGTGGCGATCACGCTGTCTTTCTGGATGCCCTCGGCGCGCAGCCGCATCAGCTTCGCAGCCAGGCATTCCAGCTGCGTGCTGCGCTCGGCGAGCGCGCGGGCGCTGCGCTCCTGCGTGGCGGCGAGCTCGCGTTTGAGCGCCGTGTGCTCGGTCGTCAATGCCTGCAGGCGCTGCAGGTCGGCGCGGTTACCGGCGCCGAGCTGGTGCTGCAGCATGTGGATGTCGCTGCAGATGCGCTCGCGTAGCGCGTTGTCGCAGCGCGGGTGCGTGAGGCCGGCCCAGAGCGCGCCGACCGGGTCGCTGCCGACCGAATCTTCGTGCCACAGCGCCGCGACCGCATCCGTCGTCTTGGCCTTCGCGAAGCGCTGCAGCGCGAGTGTGTGGCGCAGCTCGAGTTCGCGTTGCAGCGCGTCGCAACTGGCGCTGCGGTGCGTGCATTCGTTGATCGCCGTGCACTGCACCTGGTAGTCGTCGCTGAGCGTGCCGCCGAGGGTCTTGCCGAGTACGCGGCGCAGCGTCGCGATCGGCAGGCACACACCCATCAGGGGGCACAGCGTGCCCTGGGGCAAATCCCAGAGTTTGCGGCGTCTCGAGCCGGCGGGTTCGGTTGACGCGGCGGCTTCGGCCACCGTGGGCCCGGTCACGGCGAGCACGTTGCCGAGGTAGTGGCCGGCGCCACCCGCGACGGGATCGAGTCGCATTGACAACATTCATCCCACGTTGAAGCCATGGCAGCGAGCGGCGGCGTTCATCTGGCGTTCATGCCGGCGTGTTTGTCGCCGCGCTAGAGTCGTGCGATGTTCCGCCTCCGGCTTTCGCTCGCCTTCGCCGCCCTGGTCGCACTCGTCTGCGTGCAGGCCGGTTTCGTGTACTGGGGCGCGTACCGGGTCAACGACTTCGCCCAGCACAGCCGGCTGGCGAGCGACATCCTGACCGAGCTGCTCGACCTCTCGGCCAACAAGCAGCGGCTGCGCGTTTGGGCGTCGCAGCAATTGATGGCGGCCGAGCCTGCGCCGGCGGTGCGCGATCGCCTGCTGGCGGCGATGCGTTCGAGCGCGAACACACTGCAGCAGCTCGCGCGCCGCGACGATGCGCTCTGGGCCGAGATCGCCGCCCGCGAAGGCGGCGCCGTGCCGCCCGAGGTGGCGCAGCTGGTCGCGATGAGCGACCTGCTCGACGACAACATCGCCGCCGTGCAGACCCGCCTGGTCGGACTCGCATCGCTCGAGCGCGGCACCGATTTCGCCGCGGTGTGGAAGGAGCTGAACCAGGTATTCGATGTGGCCCGCGGCCGTGACCTTCGCGAGCTGATCAACAGCGCCATCGAGCGGCAGCGCAAGGCGGTGCCGGTGGCGCGCGCCGCGACCGAGAGCGGGCTCGACCGGCTGCGCCAGCAGGCCGTCGTGATGGCGGTGCTGGTGCTGGTGGCTGCGGTCATGCTGGCACTGCACCTGAACCGGCGGCTGCGGCGGCCGTTGCAGGGCCTGCTCGAAGGCGCGCGGGCCTTGCAGGCGGGCGCGCTCGATCACCGCGTCGCGCTCGGCTCGAACGACGAGTTCGACCACGTCGCACGCCGCTTCAACGCGATGGCGGCCGAGCTGCAGCAGCACCGCAGCGATGCCGACGCAGCCCGCCGCCGGCTCGAAGACGCGGTGCAGGCGCGCACCCAGGAGCTGAGCGCAGCGCACGAGACGCTGCAACGCGTCGACCAGCGGCGCCGGCAGCTCTTCGCCGACCTTGGCCACGAGTTGCGCACGCCGGCCACAGTGATCCTCGGCGAGGCCGAGATCGCCTTGCGCGGGCCCGACAAGCCGGTCGAGGAATACCGGTTGACGCTTTCGCGCATCGTCGGCAGCGTGAGGCAACTGAGCGGCGTCGTCGATGACCTGCTGGTCGTCGCGAAGACCGAGGCCGATCAGCTCGTGATGAAGCCGGTCGATGTCACGCTTTCGGCCGTGCTTGCCGAAGCGATCGGCATGGCCGCGGCGCTCGGCGCACCGCACGGCGTGCGGGTGCAGCTCGACGAAGACGACGATGCGCCGGGGGTCGATCTGCGCGCCGACCCCGACCGCCTGCGGCAGGCGCTCGTGATCGTGCTCGACAACGCGGTTCGTTATTCGCGCCGTGGCGGCACGGTGCGGGTCGCATGGCGCATGGGTCCCGAGCATGCCGACCGGGCCGAGGTGACCGTGACCGACGAAGGCATCGGCATCGACCCCGAAGACCTGCCGACCGTGTTTCAACGCTTCGCCCGCGGCCGGCGCGCGCGTGAGCATCGCGCCGAGGGCACTGGCATCGGCCTCTCGATCGCACTCGCGATCGTACAGGCGCACCGCGGCCAGATCGCCATCGACAGCCGGCCGCATCAAGGCACCACCGTTCGCATCGCGCTGCCGTGCAGCGTGCGCGCGGTGGTGCGCGCCGCATGAAGACCATCCTGGTCATCGAAGACGACGCGCGCGTTGGCGATTTTTTACAGCGCGGGCTGCGTGCCGAGGGCTACGCAGTGCAGCTCGCGCGCACCGGGCCCGAGGGGTTGGCGCTGGCGCGCAGCGGCGAGCCGGCGCTGTTGCTGCTCGACCTGATGCTGCCAGGTCTCGGTGGGCTCGAACTGTGCCGAACCCTCCGTGCCGAGGGCCACCACATGCCGGTGCTGATGCTCTCCGCGCTCGCCGACATCGAAGACAAGGTCAACGGCTTGAAGCTCGGTGCCGACGACTACCTGACGAAACCCTTCGCGTTCGAGGAGCTGCTGGCACGCGTGGCTGCGTTGCTGCGGCGCGGCCGCGAGCAGCGGCCCGCGGCCACGACGCTGCAGGTCGCCGACCTGGTGCTCGATCGAGAGCGCATGCAGGCCAGCCGCGCCGGCAAGCCGATCGCACTGACCGCGAAGGAGCTGGCGTTTCTCGAGCTGCTGATGAGCACGCCGGGCCGTGTGTGCAGCCGCGAGCGCATCCTCTCGAATGTGTGGGGCACGAACGAAGACCCGCTGACCAACGTCGTCGATGTCTACGTGCGCCGGCTGCGCACCAAGATCGACGAAGGACATGCGCTCGCGCTGCTCAAGACCGTTCGTGGGCTGGGCTACCGGCTCGACGATGCCGCGGCTTGAGCAGCTGACGATCGCCGCAGCGTTCATCTTCCGTTCATCCGCTGCTCAGCTGCGCTTCATCGAGCGCATGAGCTGAGGTTCATCTGGCGCTCGAACAATGACGCTGTTACCTCAACTGGAGTCTTCGATGAATGTCATTCGCTCTGCGGCATTTGCTGCCGCAATCGGCCTGTCGGCCCCCGCGTTCGCGCAAGCGCAAACCGCTGCTGCCAGCTGCGCCCCGGCGACCGAAACCCAGATCGCGGCGCTGTTCGATCGCTGGAACGATTCGCTCCGCACGCTCGATCCGGACAAGGTCACCGCCAACTACGCCGCCGACGGCGTGCTGCTGCCGACGGTGTCGAACCAGCCGCGCACCAACCCGGCGGAGATTCGCGAGTATTTTGTGAAGTTCCTGAAGGCCGAGCCGCAGGGCAAGATCGACCGAAGAATCATCAAGCTCGGTTGCAACGTGGCGCAGGACGTCGGCACCTACACCTTCAAGTTCAAGGACGGCGCGACCGTGAACGCACGCTACACCTACGTGTACGAGTACCAGCGCGGGCAGTGGCTGATCGCGCACCACCACTCGTCGGTGATGCCGGAGGTGATCTCGGCCAAGTGACGGCGCCGCGCGACGGCCTCGATTTCAGCCGACCGCCTCGACGATCATCTGCACGCGTTCGCGGCCGTTGTATTCGTCGACGCTCAGCCGGTACGCGAGCCGCACCTTCGCGCTGACCGGCTCGCTGTGGCCGAACCAGATCGCGTCGCGCAGCGCGCTGCCGCGTGCCTCGCCAACAAAGCGCAGCGCGAGCTTCAGGTGCTTCTCGCCGACCAGCCGTTGCGAAACGATCTCGACCTCGTCGACGAACACCGGCGCCTCGAAGGCCTGGCCCCAAACCTGCGCATCGAGCGCGCGCACGGTCGGCGCGTTGTAGTGCTCGATGCCGAGCGGGCCGTCGGCAAGCAACGTGCGCGACAGCGTGGCCGCGTCGAGCCATTCGCTCGCGACGCGCTGAAACGCGGCATCGAAGGTCGCGAAATGCGCTTCGGCGAGCGTGCAGCCCGCCGCCATCGCATGCCCGCCGAAGCGCACCAGCACCTCGGGGTGGCGCTTGCTGAGCAAGTCGAGCGCGTCGCGCAGGTGAAAGCCGGCGATCGAGCGGCCCGAGCCTTTGAGCAGCCCGTCTTGCCCGCGCGCGAACACGAAGGTCGGGCGGTGGACGCGGTCTTTCAGGCGCGAGGCGACGATACCGACCACGCCTTCGTGGAAGCCTTCGTCGAAGATCGCGAGGGCCGAGGGTGGTTGCGCGACCGTGTCGTCCTCCGCCTGCATCAGGCGTTCGAGCATCGCCTCGGCCTGTTCGCGCATGCCCGACTCGACGTCGCGGCGCTCGCGGTTGATCGCGTCGAGCGTGCGCGCGAGTTCGGCGGCGCGCCCGGGGTCGTCGGTCAGCAGGCATTCGATGCCGAGCGTCATGTCCGACAGGCGCCCCGCGGCGTTGATGCGGGGGCCGAGTGCGAAGCCGAAGTCGAAGCCGCTCGCGCGCCGAGCGTCGCGCGCGG
>JANMWQ010000723.1:0-10626 GCA_031394085.1 Rhizobacter sp.
CGCCACT
This sequence comes from Rhizobacter sp., assembly GCA_031394085.1. Classification (GTDB taxonomy): domain Bacteria; phylum Pseudomonadota; class Gammaproteobacteria; order Burkholderiales; family Burkholderiaceae_C; genus LMDS01. The sequence goes on from JANMWQ010000723.1 coordinate 8, forward strand.
CGCTCGGTCATGTGAAGGGAACACTGAAGACCGGCGCCGAGGTGGACATGTGGTTGCGCACGACGCTTGGCTTGCAGCGAAGGAGCGGCCAGTGGCTGATCGTTCACGAGCACAGTTCCTCGCCGTTCGATCCCGAGAATGGCCGAGCGTCCCTTGCCTTGAAGCCGCAGTGAGGGCCCGACCATGACAGCAGACACGATCGGCATCGCGCGTGCGGCTTACGACGCCTACGTCACGAAAGACCGCGCGGCGATCGAGGCGTTGATCGCCGACGATTTCCACTTCACCAGCCCGCTGGACAACCGGATCGATCGCGCTGGCTACTTCGCCCGTTGCTGGCCGAACAGCCAATTCGCCGAAGGTTTTGAGTTCATCCACTTGGTGCTGAGCGGTGCGCAAGTGTTTGTCACTTATGAAGCACGCAGTGCAGACGGTCACCGCTTTCGGAACACAGAAATCGTCACCGTGCGCGACGGGCAAATCGTCGACGTGGAGGTCTATTTCGGCTGGGATCTGCCGCACAAGGCGGCAGACGGCAAATCTGTGGCGGCAAAGTGATTGAGTTGTCGCCATCCAACGGGAGTTCCACATGAAAACTGCAACGCCTGCAATTCACCATCTGACCATTCCAGGCGAAAGCGCCGAGTACCGCGCGGCACGCAACAAACTTCTCACCGAAGAAATGGCACTGCGTCGACAGATCGAAAGCGTTGCCGCTCTTCGCAGGGCGCTACCGGCAGGTGGCACGGTTACGCAAGACTATTTGTTCGATGGTGACAACGGGCCGTTGAAGCTGTCGGATTTGTTCAAGCCCGGCATGAACACGCTCGCCATCTACAGCTTCATGTACGGGCCCGAGCGGGAACTGCCGTGCACGGGTTGCACCCACTTTCTGGACGGCCTCGAAGGCATGGTGCAGCACATCACGCAGCGCATCAACCTGGCAGTCGTTGCCAAGTCACCGCTGCCGCGTCTTCTCGCCCTGGCGCGGGCGCGTGATTGGCGCAAGTTGCCTTTGCTGTCCAGCCACGGCAACAGCTACGACCGTGACTATTTCGGCAACTCGTCAGCCTTGCCTGACGCGGTGCTCAAGCAGCAAGAGTTCAAGCCAGGCGAAGAATGGGACATGCCGATGCTCAATGTGTTCCAACGGCACGGCAAAGTAGTCCGCCATTTCTGGGGCTCTGAGCAGCTGTACGTGCCGCCCGAACCCGGTCAGGAGTATCGCCACAACGACGCGCTGGATTCGCTGTGGAACATGCTCGATTTGACGCCGGAAGGGCGCGGTGATTTTCATCCGCAATTGAGCTACGAGTGACCCTGAAAAAGACCATTGACATCACTTGCCTCCGCGGCGCGATTCATGTGCGGCTCTGTGGCGAAGCTGCTGCAAAGTTCTATTTCCACTGCGCCGACGGTTGCAAATATCGGAGATCACGATGATCACGCTCTATGCCTTCGGACGCGCTCATCCCGGGATGATCGGCGAGGCGCGCGACCTGCGGGTGCAATGGGCGCACGAAGAAACCGGGTTGCCCTATCGCGTCCGCGCCCTCGACTACATCGCCGGCAAGCTCGAGGGTCCGGCCTATAGCGAGCTCAGCTATTTCCACCAGGTGCCGGTGATCGACGACGACGGCTTCGTTGTCGGCGAGTCCGGCGCGGTGCTGCTCTACATCGCCGAGAAGGCGGGCAAGCTGATCCCCGCTGACTTCGCCGGACGCACGCGGGTCGTGCCGGGCTGGAGCGCCGGCTGGACGGCCGCGAGTGGATCGCGTGCACTGAGTTCACGGTCGCCGACATCCTCCTCGCCACCGTCCTGCGGAAAGTCAGCAACACCGATTTGATGGAGCCGTATCCGCAGCTGAAGGCCTACCACGCGCGGGCCCTGGCTCGCCCCGCGTGGCAGCGCACGCGGAGCTTCTGCGCCGAGCGGCAGGGCGTGACCGTTGCGGACATTCGTTGAGAAGGGGTCAGTGAATCAAATTGGAATTTGTCCCGATTTTGCTCATCAAGCTCGGACTCACAATTTAGCCTTGGCGCTTTCCGTATGAGATAAGTCTCAACTAAGGAGAAATCACTTTGCTCAAAATCTACGGATTTTCAAAAGTCAACGCTGGTGCGCGTGGTCACACTCGCGACCTGCGCGTGCTGTGGGCGCTCGAGGAGATGCAGCTGCCGTTCGAGCTGGCTGGTATGGACCACCCCGCACACGACTTGAGCTCAGACGCCTATCGACGGCTCAGTCCCTTCGAACAAATCCCGTCGATCGACGACGATGGGTTGATGTTGTCCGAATCCGCCGCCATCCTCGTCTACCTGGGCAAGAAGTCCGGTCGCCTGATGCCTGGCGGCCCCGCCGGTGAGGCGCAAGTCCTGCGCTGGTGCTTCGCCGCGCTGACCTCGATCGAGCCGCCGCTGCTCAGTCTAATGGTGCTGGACTGGACGGCGGACGGCAGTTGCTGCAAGCACCGCGAGTTCTTGGTCGGCTGGGTAAATCGGGTGCTGACGAACCTGGAGCGCTGGTTGGCCGACCGCGACTTCATTGCGACAACGGATTTCACCGTCGCCGACATCCTGATGACGCACGTGCTTCACTCGGGCATCAAGGACGAGAGATTGATCGTGCCGTATCCGGGAGTCGTGTCGTACCGGGATCGGTGTTTGGCTCGGCCTGCGTGGAAGCGGACCATCGAGGCGTACAGCGCACGGGTCGAGGCGGGATAGATGTGATCGTCAGTGGAGTTCGATCCAATGAAGCTGTTCTACACACCTGAATTTGGCAGCCTCGCCGACCACATCGCCCTGCTGGAGGCTGGAATCGCGTTCGAGATTGCTGAGGTCGACTTCGAGTCGAAGCGGCTCAGCGACGGCAACAGTTATCTGGTCGTCAATCCGAAGGGGCTGGTGCCGGCGTTGCAATTCGATGACGACCAAGTGCTGACAGAGAATGTCGCGATCTTTGCCTATATTGCCGACCGCGCCCCGCATCTCATGTCACCCGGGAAACTGGGCCGATACTTGTTGCTGGAGATGCTGAGGCTGCTCGCAGAGCTGCCGTCCCACTTGGCCGATATGGCGGGCATGGCTTTGGCGACGGGGCTGCGCGCGGCCAACATCACCGGCATGCGGTGGGAGCAGATTGATCTTGAACGGCGTATGGCCTGGGTCCATCCGGATCAGGCCAAGGCGCGTCGCGCGATCCCGGTTCCACTGAAGAGCGAAGCTATCGCCGTTCTGCAAAAGTAGCTCGGCAAACACAGGGACAGGGTCTTCAGCTTCAGAGGCCAACCCGTGGCGGCGACGACCACAAAAGCCTGGTACAGCGCAGTCAAGCGAGCGGGAGTGGCGCCGCTGCGGTTTCACGACTTGCGACACACCTTCGCTTCGTGGCACGTACAGCAGGGAACGCCACTGGCGGTCCTGCAGGAGCTGGGCGGCTGGCAGTCCAGTGCGATGGTGTCGAGGTACGCGCATCTGGGTGCGGAACACCTCGCTCCATGGAACGACCGACTGGCAATGCGTGGCACAAATTCGGCACAGTCGGCCGCGAAAGCACCCGATGAGCCGGGCTGCAAGTGACCGCAAGTCACTGATAGGAAAAGAGAATTTTGGTAGGCCGTGTTGGACTTGAACCAACGACCAAAGGATTATGAGTCCTCTGCTCTAACCAACTGAGCTAACGGCCCACGCGCGCCGATTGTAGGCAGCGCGCACTCGCGGCTCGCCGCACTCACTTGCTGCTCAACGCATTGCTCACCAGCTTCGAGGTGATGTCGACGATCTGGATCATGCGGTCGTAGGCCATGCGCGTCGGCCCGATCACGCCGAGCGTGCCGACGATCTGGCCGTTGACTTCGTACGGCGCCGAGACGACCGAGAGTTCCTCGAACGGCACGACCATGCTTTCGCCGCCGATGTAGATGCGCACGCCCTCGGCGCGGCTGCTCACCTCCAGCAAACGCATCAGCTGGGTCTTTTGCTCGAACACGTCGAACAGCTTGCGCAGGCTGCCCATGTCGCTCGAAAAATCCTGTACCGCCAGCAGGTTGCGCTCGCCGCTGATCACGACCTGCTCCTGGCTGTCGGCGTGGGCTTCGCTGCCCGCCTGCACCGCGGCCTGCATCAGGCTGGCGATCTCGCCGCGCAGCGCGTCGACCTCGGTCTTGAGCCGCTCGCGCACGTCTTCGATCGTCAGGCCGCGGTAGTTGGCGGTCAGGTAGTTGCTGGCCTCGACCAATTGCGATTGGGTGTAGTCCTGCGCGGTGAAGATCACGCGGTTTTGCACGTCGCCGTCGGGCGCGACCAGGATCACCAGCACGCGGCGCTCTGAGAGCCGCATGAACTCGATGTGGTGAAACACGCTCGCCTTGCGCGGCGCGGTGATCACGCCGACGAAGCTGGAGAGGTTCGACAGCAACTGGGCCGCGTTGGCGATCACGCGCTGCGGCTGGTCGTGCGGCAGTTGCGGCGTGGGCGCGGCGCCGATGAACGGCTGCGCGGTCAGCATCGTGTCGACGAACAGCCGATAGCCGCGTGCGGTCGGGATGCGCCCGGCGCTGGTGTGCGGGCTGGCAATCAGGCCGAGGTCTTCGAGGTCGGCCATCACGTTGCGGATCGTCGCCGGCGAAAGCTCCAGGCCGCTGGCGCGCGAAAGCGTGCGTGAACCCACCGGTTGGCCGTCGGCGATGTAGCGTTCGACCAGGGCTTTCAGCAGTGTTTTGGCGCGTTCGTCGAGCATGCATTCATTGTAGGTGGCGGGTCGCTTTCAGGCGGCCTGCGCGGGCCTTCGCGCACGCCTTTGCGCGGGGTCGCTGTGGTGTAATCCCGCGCATGTCCAGCCCCTTTCGTCATGCCGCGCTCGTGGGAAAGTACCAGGCCCAGGGCATCCGTGGCGAGCTCGAAGAAATCGCCCACTTTCTCGTGCGCCAGGGGCTCGAGGTCTCGCTCGAACGCCAGACCGCGCTGAACACCGGCATCGACGGTTTCGATGCGCTCACGGTCGACGAGCTCGGCCGCGATTGCGACTTCGCGGTCGTCGTCGGCGGCGACGGCACGATGCTCGGCATCGCGCGCCAGCTGGCCCACTTCAACACGCCGATGGTCGGCATCAACCAGGGGCGCCTGGGGTTCATCACCGACATCAACATCGCCCAGTTCGCCGAAGCGCTCGCGCCGATCATCGCCGGCGACTACGTCGAGGAGCGCCGCACCATGCTCGAGGGCGACGTCTGGCGCGACGGGGTCTCGATCTTCGAGGGCTACGCGATGAACGACGTGGTCGTGAGCCGCGGCGCGGCGGCCGGCATGGTCGAGCTGAAGGTCGACATCGGCGACGAGTTCGTCGCGAACTTCCGCTCCGACGGCTTGATCATCGGCTCGCCGACTGGGTCGACCGCCTATGCGCTCTCGGCCGGCGGGCCGATCCTGCACCCGGGCATCGCCGGCTGGGTGTTGGTGCCGATCGCGCCGCACGATCTCTCGAACCGGCCGATCGTGCTGCCCGACACCGTCGAGATCAACATTGAGATCGTCGCGGCCCGCGATGCGAGCGTCAGCTTCGACATGCAGTCGCTCGCGAGCCTGTTGCATGGCGACCGGATCCGCGTTCGGCGCTCGGCCGATCAAGTGCGCTTTTTGCATCCGCAGGGCTGGAGCTATTACGCCACCTTGCGTCGCAAGCTGCACTGGAACTCAGGAGTGAATTAGCGTGCTGCGCCGCCTGTCTCTTCGCGATTTCGTGATCGTCGCGTCGCTCGAAGTCGAGCTCGACGCCGGCTTCACGGTGTTGACCGGCGAGACCGGCGCGGGCAAGTCGATCCTCGTCGATGCGCTGCAACTCGCGCTCGGCAGCCGCGGTGATGCGGGCGTGGTGCGCGAGGGCGCGGCGCGCGCCGAGATCGGCGCCGAATTCGATGCGCCGGCGAGCCTGACGCATTGGCTCGACGCAGGCGGCTTCAATGCGAGCGAGACCTTGCTGCTGCGCCGAACCATCGACGCGCAGGGCAAGAGCCGCGCGTGGATCAACGGCAGTGCGGCGACGATCGCGCAGTTGCGTGAAGCTGCCGATCACCTGGTCGACATCCACGGCCAGCATGCATGGCAGAGCCTGACGCGTGGGCCCTCGGTGCGCGGGCTGCTCGATGCGTTCGCCGGTGTCGATGCGGCGCCGCTCGCTGCGCTGTGGTCGCAATGGAAACAAGCGACCGAAGCGCTCGCCGCCGCCGGTGCGCAGCAAGCCAGCTTCGAACGCGAACGCGAGCGTCTGGCCTGGCAGATCGGCGAAGTCGACAAGCTCGCCCCCGGCGACAACGAATGGGCCGAGCTCGACGCCGAGCACAAGAAACTGGCGAACGCGCAGTCGCTGATCGACGCAGCGCGCAGCGCGCTCGATGCAGTCGCCGATGCCGAAGACAACGCCGACGCGCTGACGGGCCGCGCGCTGCATGCGCTCGAAGGCGTGGCGGCGTTCGACGCGCAACTCGCATCGACGATCGACGTGTTGCAGAGCGCGCAGGCGCAGTTGCAGGACGCGGCCCACACGCTGAGCGGCTACCTGAACCACACCGATCCGGAGCCGCAGCGCTTGCAGGCCCTCGACGAGCGCTTGTCAGCGTGGATGGGTCTCGCGCGCCGCTACCGCTGGCCGGCCGGCGAATTGCCGACACTGCTCGCGCAGTGGAAAGACGAGTTGCGCGCGCTCGAAGCGTCGGCCGATCTCGAAGGCCTGCGGAGCGAACTCGCACGCGCCCTCGCGACCTTCGAGGCCGAAGCCAAACGCGTCTCTTCGGCCCGGCGCGCCGGTGCGCCCAAGCTCGCGAACGCCGTCACGCAGGCGATGCAGCAACTCGGCATGGCGGGCGGGCGTTTCGAGGTCGCGCTGCTGAAGCAGGTGGCGCCGCAATCCTTCGGCATGGAGTCGGCCGAGTTCCTCGTCGCCGGCCATGCGGGCAGCACGCCGCGGCCACTCGCCAAGGTCGCTTCAGGCGGCGAGCTGTCGCGCATCGCGCTGGCGATCGCGGTGACGACGAGCCAATTGAGTTCGCGCGACGGCGATGGCGCGGCGAGCGGCGAGCCCGCCGCGGCCACGCTGATCTTCGACGAAATCGATGCCGGCGTCGGCGGTGCGGTCGCCGAGGCGGTCGGCCGGCTGATGAAGCAGCTCGGGCGCGACCGGCAGGTGCTGGCCGTCACGCACTTGCCGCAGGTCGCGGCCTGCGCCGACCACCACTTGGTCGTCTCGAAGCAATCGCGCGACGGGCTCACGTTGAGCGACGTCAACGCGGTCGGCGGCGAAGTGCGCGTGGCCGAGGTGGCGCGCATGCTCGGCGGCGAACGGCTGTCGAACACCAGCCTCGCGCATGCGCAGGAGATGCTCGCCGTCGGCGCCGATGCGGTGCCTGCGGCGCGCGGGCGCAAGCGGTCATGAGCGAGACCGGATCGTCGACACCCACCACCTCGCCGCGCGAGGTCGAAGGGCCACGCGGCACGCCCTCGCCTCGCGAGGTGGTGTTGGTCACCGGCATCTCCGGCTCCGGCAAATCGGTCGCGCTGCACGCGCTCGAAGACGCCGGCTTCTTCTGCGTCGACAACCTGCCGCCCGAATTGCTGCGCGATTTTTTGCGGCTCGAACACGGTCGGCAAGACCGGCGCCTCGCGATCGCGGTCGATGTTCGCAGCGCCGGCTCGCTGCCGTATTTGCTGCCGCTGATCGAGCAATTGCGCACCGAAGGCACTGCCATCCAGGTCATCTTTCTCGACGCCAGCACCGATGCGCTGGTGCGGCGCTTCTCCGAGACACGCCGGCCGCATCCGCTGTCGTCCGAGGTGCCGAGCGACGCGCCCGCCGACCAGCCGAACCACCACCACGCGCTGGTCGAAGCGATCGAGATCGAGCGCGAGCTGCTCGCCGAGCTGCGCGAGGTCGCGACCGTGCTCGACACCAGCCAGCTGCGTACCGCGCAGCTTCGCATCTGGGTGCGCGACATGGTGCGCGCCGGCAGCAACCGGCTGACGCTGGTGTTCGAGAGCTTCGCGTTCAAACAAGGCGTGCCGCTCGATGCCGACTACGTGTTCGACGTGCGCGTGCTGCCGAATCCGCACTACATCCGCGAACTGAAAGCCCTCACCGGGTGCGACGCGCCGGTCGCCGACTTTCTGCGCGCGCAACCCGAAGTCGGCGAGATGCTCGGCCAGATCGAGGCCTTCATCGCGCGCTGGCTGCCGGCGTTCGAGCGCGACCAGCGCAGCTACCTCACCGTGGCGATCGGCTGCACCGGTGGCCAGCACCGCTCGGTCTACTTCGCGCAGACGCTGGCCGAGCGCTTTCGCAGCCGCTCGGCCACCTTGGTTCGGCACCGGGAGCTCGACGCCCGTTGACTCGTCCGGCGGTGCGCAGCCGCCGTCAGCCAGCCGGCGGCGCCGACGCGAGCAGCAGCAGCTTGCGCAGCGGCGACGGCAGGCCGGCGGCGAGTGCTTCGTCGAGGCCGAACCAGCGGCCGGTCGGCCAGGCGGCTTCGATCTGCGCGCGCCGCCCGGCGCCGAGCCGCACCGGCAAGGTCCAGCGCATCGGGTGCAACCGCCAGTCGAGGTGCGTCAACACGTGCGTGAAGCTCGGCAGCGATTCGCCGTGACCCGGCCACGTGGCGCTTGCGGCCCCGAAGGCCGCGCTCGACTCGAACTCGGGCAGGCTCCACAAGCCTGCCCACACGCCGGTCGCGGGCCGCTGTTCGAGCCAGACCTCGTCGCGCCCGTGGTCGACCCTTCTCAGCCACAACCACACGTGCTCGCGCGTGCCACGCTTGAGCTTGCGGGTTTTCACCGGATAGCGCTCCTGCGTGCCCGCGCCGGCCGCGGCGCAGTCGTCGCGCACGGGGCAGGGCAGGCAGCTCGGCGAGCGCGCGCTGCACAGCGTTGCGCCCAAGTCCATCAGGCCTTGCGTGTAGCGCTCGATCTCGCGCTCGGGCAACAGTCGGGTCGCCTCGGCCCACAGCGCGCGCTCGTGCCGGGCCTCGGCCAGATCGCCGTCGAACGCGAGCACGCGCGTCAGCACGCGCTTGACGTTGCCGTCGAGGATCGCCACCCGCTCGCCGAAGCAGAAGGCCGCGATCGCCGCCGCCGTCGAGCGGCCGATGCCGGGCAGCGTGATCAGCGCGGCGCTGCTGCCGGGAAAGCACCCACCGTGTTGCGCGACGACCGCCTGCGCGCAGGCGTGCAGGTTGCGGGCGCGGCTGTAGTAACCCAGGCCGCTCCAGAGCGCGAACACGTCGTCGAGCGACGCGGCAGCGAGCGCCGCCACATCGGGAAACCGCTGCAGGAAACGCGCGTAGTAACCCAGTACGGTCGCGACCTGGGTCTGCTGCAGCATGATTTCGGAGAGCCACACGCGGTACGGATCGCGTGTGTTTTGACACGGCAGCGAGTGGCGGCCTTGCGTGCGCAGCCAGTCGACCAAGCGCGTGGAGAACGCGGCGCCCGGCGCGCTCGTGGGCAAATGTGGCTCTGCCACTTTGCTCATCTCCCCTCGGGGGGCGACCGATGTACGCGTCGGTCTTGAGGCGCTATCAGGCCTGGGCACGTTGGCGCGAACTGCCTGCAGCGTCCGGCAACGTCAGCGAGATCAGGTCGTTGCCGGCGACCGGGTCGGCCTTCGCCTGCTCGCGCAGCGCATCGAAAAGTTGTTTCGCGCGGCGCAGAAGGCCCTGCAGCCGCTCGTCTTGCCCTTCGAGTTCGGCGATGCGCAACTCGAGATCGCTGGCGGCGTTTTGCACGCGTTCGAGCGACTCGCGCCGGCGCCTGAAATTGCGGCGCCGCTCGCGCAGCTGCGAATCGACTTGCGACGAGGTCGACTTGTTCCACAGCTCGAGCTCGGCGCTCGCGTTCTCGAACACCACGCGCAGCTTGGAGACCAGCATGCGCCGGAACTGCTCCATGAACTTGGGGCTCGACAAGCGCAACGCCTGCGTCAGCCCGAGGTATTGCGTGTAGCCGGTCTCGATTTCGCCGAGCTCGGTGAAAAACCGCGCCAGCTCGGGCGCGCGCGTCATCGCCAGGCTGAAGCCGAATTCGCTGTTGAGCTTGCCGAACGAGGCACCGAGCATGTCGCGGATCTCGTTGCTGCGCGCCTGCGCGCCGTCGAGCAGCTTGCGCAGGCGCGTGCACAGCGCAATGAACGCCTTCTTCGCGCCGAGGTTCAGCAGCGAGGCGCTCATGTGAGCCTGCATGTCGGCCACCTCTTCGCGCAGGCGATCCGACGAGAGGCCGACCAGCGCGTCTTTGAGCATGCGGCTGTGCACGACGCGCAGCGCCTGCAGACGCACGGTGCATTGCTCGAACTCTGCGGTCTCGGTGTCGATGCGCCCCAGCATCAGCCGCAGCTTGCCGCCGCTCTTGCCACGCAGGCCGCGCAGCTCGAACAGCTGCTCGGCGAGCTGGCGGCGCTGGTCGCCGAAGCGCCGCGACACATGCGTCTCGAGCTGCTGCGCACCGTCGGTCACGACCTGTTCGAGCACCCGCCGGCGCTGTGGCAGCAGTTGCGAGCCGAGTGCGGCCTCGAGTGCCGGGAGCCGGCTCTCGAGCAGCAGCTTGTCGTCGCCGGCCACCCGCGCTGCGAGCGCCTG
>JANMWQ010000734.1:0-1860 GCA_031394085.1 Rhizobacter sp.
GATCAAGATCAACCAGATCGGCACGCTGACCGAAACCTTCGCCGCGATCGAGATGGCCAAGCGCGCCGGCTGGACCGCCGTGATCTCGCACCGCTCGGGCGAGACCGAAGACTCGACCATCGCCGACATCGCGGTCGGCACGAACGCCGGCCAGATCAAGACCGGCTCGATGAGCCGCAGCGACCGCATCGCCAAGTACAACCAGTTGCTGCGGATCGAAGAAGACCTCGGCGACGTGGCGAGCTACCCGGGCCGCGCGGCGTTCTACAACCTCCGGTAGTCATGACAGCCCCTCGTCCAACGGGTACGTTGGCCGATCCCCCGGGGGGATGCGGGCCGGCTGAGGGCCACGCAGTGGGCCTCTTCGTGGCCCATGGCGGCCCGGCGCTCGGCCCGCGCGTCCGCGCATCGAATTGACATGCGCTACGTCTCGCTCGCGCTGATCGTGCTGATCGCGCTCGTCCAGGCCGAACTCTGGTTCGGCAAGGGTGGCGTGCCGCGCATGATGGCGCTGCAGGGCAAGCTGACCGAACAACAGGCGACCAACGCCGTCGACAAGTCGCGCAACACCCAGCTCGCCGCCGAGGTCAGCGACCTGAAAGAAGGCCTGGAGATGGTCGAGGAAAAAGCGCGCTTCGAGCTCGGCATGGTCAAGCCCGATGAGATCCTCGTTCAGCTGACGACGCCCAAGCGGTGAGCGCGCTGCTGCAGGCATTGCAGCGTCTCATCGAAGGCGCGTTGGCGCCCGCGTTCACGCTCTGGGCCACGCCGGTGAGCTGGCTGGAAATCGTCGCGTTCGCCCTCGCGCTCGCGATGGTGGTGTTTAACATGCGCGTGAACCCGCTCGCCTGGCCGCTCGCGTGCATCAGCTCACTGCTCTACGTCGCGCTGTTTTGGAACAGCCGGCTCTACGGCGACGCGAGCCTGCAGATCTTCTTTGCCGTCGTCGCACTCTGGGGCTGGTGGCAGTGGCTGCGTGGCACGCAGGCCGATGGCGGTGAGCTCACGGTGCGTTCGCTGCCCGCCCGCGCGCGCTGGTGGCTGCTCGCCGCACTCGCGGCAGCATGGCCCGCGACCGGCCTGTTCCTGAAAACCTTCACCGACACCGACGTGCCCTGGTGGGACGCCTTTCCGACGGCCGCCAGCGTGATCGGCCAGTGGCTGCTCGGCCGCAAGTACATCGAGAACTGGTTCGTGTGGATCGTCGTCAACCTCGTCAGCGTCGGCCTGTTCGCGTACAAGGGCTTGTGGCTGACGACGCTGCTCTACAGCCTGTTCATCGCGATGTCGTTCATCGGCTGGCGCGCGTGGCAGCGGATGCTGAAACCGTGAACAGCGCGCGCGGCTTCGTGATCGCGCTGCTCGGTGCCGAGAGCACCGGCAAGACGACGTTGGCGCTGGCGCTGCGCGATGCGCTGGCCGCCGACGGGCGCGACACGGTCGTCGTGCCCGAGTACCTGCGCGAGTTTTGCGACCACGCGCAACGCACGCCGCGGCCAGAAGAGCAGCGCGCCATCGCCGCCACGCAAACCCGTCGCATCGAAGCGGCCGCGCGCGCGCACGCGCTCGTGATCGCCGACACCACGGCGCTGATGATCGCCGTCTACAGCGAGCAGGTCTTCGCCGACACCGGCCTGTACGCCGATACGCAGTTCGCCCACGCGCGCGGCTGCGACCTCACGCTGCTGACCGCACTCGACCTGCCTTGGCAGGCCGACGGCCTGCAGCGCGACGGCCCGCAGGTGCGCGCACCGGTCGACGCGAAGGTGCGGGCTGCGCTGGCGCGTGCAGGCGTGCCGTACTCGGTCGTGTTCGGCCGTGGCGGCGCGAGGCGCGATGCGGCGCTGGCGTGCGTGCAGC
>JANMWQ010000087.1:0-2421 GCA_031394085.1 Rhizobacter sp.
GCAGCTTGCCGGCACGCGCCGACTTCATGTTCTCGGGCCACTGCGCGGTGCTGAACTCCAGCCGCAGGCCCACGGCCGAGAGGCTCGTCTGCCAGGTCTCGTTGAACTGGCGATTGATCAGTGAGGGCTCTGTCGCCAACCGGATCACCAGCGGCGAGCCGTCGGGCAGCTCGCGCCAGCCGTCGCCGTTGCGGTCGAGGTAGCCATAGGTGTCGAGCAGGGCCTTGGCGCGCGCCGGGTCGTGGAGGCTGTTTTCGCTTTTGTAGTGCGGGTCGTGGCCGAAGGTGCCGGGCGGCATCGCGGCTTGCGCGGCGACGGACTGGCCGCGCCCCACGATGCGAATTTCGCGGTCGATGTCGTAGGCCAGGCCGATGGCGCGGCGCAGCGCTACTTTCTCGGGTGCGTAGCCGCCGACGAGCGGGTCTTCCATGTTGAACCACGACATCGTGAAATCGGGGTTCACGTAGCGGCGCGCGAAGATGCCGCGCTTGTCGAGGTTGGGCGCGAGCCGGTTGTTCGGCATGGCGATGTTGGCGAATTCGCCGGGCATGCGCACGTAGTCGATCTGCCCGTTCAGGAACGACAACCAGCGCGCCTGGCCCTCTTCGAGCACCGAGATCTCGACGCCGTCGTTGAACGGCAGGCGCCGGCCCTTCAACCGCGCCAACCAGGCCTGGCCCTGCGCATCGTCGGCGGCGGGCTCGGCGTCGTACAACACCTCGCGAAAGCCGGGGTTGCGTTCGAGCACGATGCGCGAACTGCGGCGCCATTGTTTGAGGCGGTACGGACCGGTGCCGACCGGGTGCGCCATGATGTCGTCACCGTAGAACTCGACGACCTCGCGCGCCACCGCGCCGTAGATGCTCGAGTCGCAAAAGTTCGCGAAGAAGCGCGGCCGCGGCGCGGCCAGACGAACCTCAAACGTATAGCGGTCGAGCGCGCGCAGGCCCTCCACAGGTGTGTCGTAGTCGAACGGTTTTTTCAGGTCGAGCGATTTCTTGCGCATCGCATCGATGCCGAGGATGCCCTGCTCTTCGATGTCCGAGAAACCTGGGCTCTTGGTTTCCGGATCGAACAGGCGCTTGATCGAGTAGAGATGGTCTTCGGCGACGAGCTCGCGCCGCTTGCCCTTGAAGGCCGGGTCTTCGGCGAAGTAGATGCCCGGCTTTAGGCGGATGGTCCAGACCCGAAAGTCGGCCGAGACCTCGGGCATCGCTGCTGCTGTCAGCAAGCGCACCTTCACCGGCATCGCGAGCGGGTCGTAGCAAGAGGGCGCCTCGAAGATGTGCGCGGTGACCTGGCGCGAATAGAGGTCGGTGATGCGCGCCGGGTCGAACCCGGTCTCGGCCGCGACGAACGGGACACGGAGCACGTTCGCGCCGGCGGCCAGCGAAGGCGCTGCCTCGGGCGCCGCAGCGCCTGCCAGGCTTGGCAGCGCCAGCGTGCCCAACACGCCGGCCGACCAAGTGCGGCGGTCGATCATCGCGCTTGCCTCAACGATTCGTCGATGTCGACGTACTGGTACCAGTCGAGCCAGAACACGGGCCGCCGATAGCCGATGAGTTGCGGCAGGCTCATGTCGATCGCGAGGCGGTTCACGGTGTTCTTGTAAGGCATGTAGGCGAGCGCTAGTTTGACGGATTCTTCGAACGCCGCGAGCCGCTCCGGGCCGTCGGGCAGGCGCTGGATGCGCTCGTGCAATGCATCGAGCGCGGGCAGCTTGATGCGCGCGAAATTCTGCCCGCCGATCTGCTTGCTGTCGAACCGGTCGAACGCGCCGATCGCATCGGGCTGCGATGCGTAAGCGCCGACCGACCAGATCTGCAGCTTGCCGGCGCGCACCGCCTTGAGGTTCTCGGGCCACTGCGCGACGACCGACTCGATGCGGATGCCCAGCACTTTCATGTTCTTGCTCACCACCTCGCTGATCTTGCGCGAGCGCTGGTCGGACTGGGTGTTGATCTTGAGCACCAGCGGCGAGCCGTCGGGCAGCTCGCGCCAGCCGTCGCCGTCGCGATCTTTGTAGCCGTAGAGGTCGAGCAGTGCCTTGGCGCGCGCCGGGTCGTGGTCGCCGAACTCGCTCTTGAACGCGGCGTCGAAGCCGGTCGTGTAAGGCAGCGTCGGCCCTTGCGCCACGGTGCCCAGGCCGTTGTAGGCGTAGTCGATGAGATTGCGTGTGTCCAGCCCCAAGCCGAAAGCGCGCCGCAGCGCGACCTGGTCGGCGCGGTAGCCGCCGACGGTCGGGTCGTCCATGTTGAAGATGAAGTAGTTGCCGGCCGGCTCGGTGATCGAGTAGCCGCGGATGCCGCGCTTCGCGAGGTTGGGCGCGACCTTGCCGTTGGGCATCGCCTGGCTCACGAATTGAAAGCCGACGCCGTGCGCCAGATCGGCCTCGCCGTTGACGAACGACAGCCAGCGCGG
>JANMWQ010000770.1:0-1528 GCA_031394085.1 Rhizobacter sp.
GGCGCGGCGCTGCTGCCCACGGTCAACGCGAGCGGCGGCGGCAGCGCGAGCCGCACGCCGGGCGATCTGTCGGGCAGCGGGCAGGCCAACACCTCGCACCAGTACGCTGCCACGATCGGCTTCTCGGCCTACGAGCTCGACCTGTTCGGCCGCGTCAGGAGCCTCAACGAACAGGCGCTGCAGCAGTTCCTTGCGACCGACGAGGCGCGCCGCGCCACCCAGATCAGCCTGGTCGCCGAGGTCGCGAGCAATTACCTCGCGCTCGCGGCCGACCAGGAGCGGCTCACGCTCGCCCGCGTCACGCTGCAAAGCCAGACCGACAGCTATGCGTTGACGAAACGCATGGCCGAGGTGGGTGCCGCGTCGGACCTGAGCCTGCGGCAGGCGCAGACCAGCGTCGATGCCGCCCGCGTCGACGTGGCGCGCTACACAGCCCAAGTCGGGCTCGACCGCAACGCGCTCGCGCTGGTCGTCGGTACGCAGCCGCCCGAGGCGCTGCTGCCGACCGGCCTGGCCGACGTGCTCGCCGCACTCGGCGCCCGCACCGACCTGCCCGCCGGTTTGCCGTCGGACCTGCTGCAGCGTCGGCCCGACGTGCTGCAAGCCGAGCGCCAGCTGCGCGCCGCCAACGCCAACATCGGCGCCGCGCGCGCCAACTTCTACCCGCGCATCAGCCTGACGGCCTCGGCCGGCACCGGCAGTGCCGACCTCGGCAACCTGTTCAAGAGCGGGCAGGGCGCGTGGAGCTTCGCACCGCAGATCTCGCTGCCGATCTTCGACGGCGGCGCGAACAAGGCCACCCTCGACAGCGCGAAGGCGGGCCGCGGCATCAGCGTCGCGCAATACGAGAAGTCGATCCAGACCGCGTTCCGCGAAGTGGCCGATGCGCTCGCACAGCGCGCCACGCTCGGCGAGCAGCTCGACGCGCAGCGCTCGCTGGTGGAAGCCACCGGTGCGAGCTTCACGCTGTCGGACGCGCGCTTCAAGCGCGGTGTCGACAGCTACCTCGCCGTGCTCGATTCGCAGCGCTCGCTCTACACCGCGCAGCAGAACCTGATCGGCACGCAGCTCTCGCGCGTCTCGAACCTCGTGACGCTCTACAAGGTGCTGGGCGGCGGCTGGCTCGAGAACGCGCCGAGCGCGAGCGCTGCCGGCGATGCAGCCACGGCGCC
Source organism: Rhizobacter sp. (assembly GCA_031394085.1). Lineage (GTDB taxonomy): Bacteria > Pseudomonadota > Gammaproteobacteria > Burkholderiales > Burkholderiaceae_C > LMDS01. The sequence continues at coordinate 1,173 of JANMWQ010000770.1, forward strand.
GAACCCGGCCCGATAACCGACAGAGGCCTCAGAGCGTAAGAGTTTTTCGATTGTCGACCCCACACCCGTTCGCACTGAGCTTGTCGAAGTGCCTGCACACCCGGTGGCGAGGCTTCGACAAGCTCAGCCCGAACGGTTCTTGCGGGGCTTCGCGAAAAACTCTCATGCTCTCAGTCGCCCGGCTCGCCTTCTTCAACCTCGGGCAAGTGGATCAGCCCGGTCGTGTAGTTGTACTCGAAGACCTCGCCGTGGCGGCCCCATTCGATCGCGGTGCGCAGCACGCGCTCGGCCTCGGCGGCGTCGAGCGTTTCGCTGAGCAGGCGCAGGAAAGGTTCTTCGGGCAGCTCGCCCGAATC
>JANMWQ010000801.1:0-2302 GCA_031394085.1 Rhizobacter sp.
CGAGCATTACCAGCGGCTCAAGGATTGGCTCGTCACACGCAATGCCGACACGGTCGTGCTGTATCTGGCGACCAGCCCGTACCTGTTCCCGCAGATCTGCGCGCAGCTCGGCGTCGTCGGCCTGAACACGCCGCAGATCCGTGTCGTGCTCGAAAAGCCGCTCGGCCATGACCTGGCCAGCGCGCAAGAGATCAACCGCGTCGTGCGCTCGGTGTTCAAGGAAGAGCAGGCCTTTCGCATCGACCACTACCTCGGCAAGCCTTCGGTTCAGAACCTGATGGCGCTGCGTTTCGGCAACGTGCTGTTCGAGCCGCTGTGGCGGCGCGAGAGCATCGCCAACGTGCAGATCACGATCGCCGAAGACTTCGGCGTCGGCACGCGCGGTGATTTCTACGACAAGACCGGCGCGCTGCGCGACATGATCCAGAACCACGCGCTGCAGTTGCTGACGATGGTCGCGATGGAGCCGCCGAGCCGCAATGATGCCGACGCGATCCGCGACGAAAAATTGAAGGTGTTGCGCTCGCTCAAACCGTTCACCGAAGAAAGCGTCGCGCGCGACGTGGTGCGCGGCCAATACCGCGCCGGCCATGCCGAAGGCAGCCCGGCCGCGGGCTACTTGAACGAGGCCAAGGTGCCGTCGGGCAGCCAGACCGAAACCTTCGTCGCGATCCGCACCGAGGTGCAGAACTGGCGTTGGGCTTCTGTGCCGTTCTACCTGCGCACCGGCAAGCGGCTGGCCTCGCGCGAGGCGCAAATCGTCGTCAACTTTCGCGCCACGCCACACAGCATCTTCGCCGGCGTGAACCAGCCGAACAAGCTGGTGATCAACCTGCAACCGGAAGACGGACTCGAGCTGCACCTGCTCGCGGCCAAGGGCACCGGCCAGCACGAGCCGCTCTCGCCGGTCTCGCTGGATCTGGATTTCGACAGGGCCTTCGCCGAGAACCGGGTCGGCGCCTACGAGCGCTTGCTGCTGGAGGCGCTCGCCGGCCGGCTCAACCTGTTCGTGCGCAGCGACGAGCAGGAGCAGGCCTGGCGCTGGGTCGAGCCGGTGCTCAACGCCTGGGCGCGCGACGTGAACGGCCCGCGGCCGTATGCAGCCGGCACGTGGGGGCCGGCCGCGGCGAGTGCGCTCGTTGCGCGAGACGGCTTCGCGTGGGCGGAAGAGCAGTGATGGCAAGAGATCACCGCAGGGGCGCACAGGGCGCAGAGATGCGCGGAGAAAATCCCTGGCTTCCTCTTCAGACCTCGGCGCCCTCTGCGCCTCTGCGCCTCTGCGGTGAGTGAAACCCAGCCGACGACCATGCTCGACAGAATCCGCGCCGCCATCCCCGCGCTGCCGCCGGCCGAACAGCGGGTGGCCAAGCTGGTGCTCGCCGACCCGCGCGCGTTCGCGAGCTTGCCGGTGGTCGAGCTGGCCGAACGCTCGCATGTGAGCAAGCCGACGGTCGTGCGCTTTTGCCGCAGCGTGGGCTACGACGGCCTCACCGACTTCAAGCGCAAGCTCGCCGGCGTGGTCAACGAAGGCGTGCCGTTCGTGCACCGCTCGGTCGACGAAGACGACAAGTGCGCCGACATCGTCGTCAAGGTGATCGACAACGCCGTCAGCGCCTTCCTGAAGTACCGCAACGATGCCGCCACCGGCGCGTTCGAGCGCGCGATCACGGCGCTGACCGCGGCCGGCCAGCACGCCCGGCACATCGAGTTCTACGGCGTCGGCAATTCGGGCATCGTCGCGCAAGACGCACAGCACAAGTTCTTTCGCCTCGGTGTGCGCGCCACCGCGGTGGCCGACGGCCATGTGCAGGTGATGAGCGCGACCATGCTGCAACCCGGCGACTGCGCGGTCGTGATCAGCAACTCCGGCCACAGCCGCGATCTGCTCGACGCCGCCGAGATCGCCCGCAAGAAAGGCGCGACGCTGATCGTGATCACCGCGAGCGATTCGCCGCTGGCGCAGATGGCGATCGCCGCCGGGCAGATTCTGCTCGCGGTCGACCACCCCGAAGACTACGACCGCTACAGCCCGATGGTCTCGCGCCTGCTGCACCTGGTCGTGATCGACATCCTGACCACCGCGGTCGCGCTGCGCCTGCCCGGCGAGCTGCGGCCGATGCTGCAGGAGATCAAGAAGAACCTGCGCGCCAAGCGCTACGCACGCGCCGAGTAGGCGCTGCGGGCAGTTCAGCGGGCCGCCTCGCTGACGACGATCTCGACCTGATCGGTCTGCGCCACGCCATTGACCTGCAAGCGCGTCGGCGCGATGCCCTGGCCCATCAGGTAGTCGCGCACGCTGAGG
>JANMWQ010000819.1:0-4117 GCA_031394085.1 Rhizobacter sp.
CGTGACCGCGCCGACCGATGGCGGCAAGCCCGCGCCGAGAGCCGCCTGGCGAGCCGGTGCCTGGCCCTGGCCCGCCATCAGGCAATTGCCCATCAGCACCTCGTTGATCGCATCGCCGGGCACGCCGGCTCGTGCCACGGCAGCCTTGATCGCGATCGCGCCGAGCTGGTGTGCGGCGAGGGTCGAAAAATCACCCAGCAAGCCGCCGATCGGCGTGCGGGCGGCGGAGACGATGACGATGGGGTCGTTCATGGTGGAGCTCCTTCAGTGTTTGGTTTGGTGGGCGTGGTGTCACCCGAGATGCAAGCCTAGCCGATCAGGCGGCGGTAGTTCGGTCGCGGGGTTCTGCGCGGGCGCAGCACGGCGGGCGACCGGTTGCGTTCGTGTCCCCCGGGCCGGGCTGCGCCCAACCCTCCTCCTTGACCTCACTCCACCGGTCACCCACCGCGCTCCGCTTGCGAACACCGGGGTTGTGCGGGCGTTCAAAGAAACCGGTGGTCGCTGGAGCGGAGCTGGGTGAGGCGTTGTTCGGAGCGAGGTAAAGGAGGAGGGGTGGGCGAAGCCCGCCCCGGGGGACACGAGCGCAGGACAACGCCTCGGCCAGCTTCGCGGTCGCCACGGTCCAGCGCGCGAAATTACGTGTTCGACAACCGCGAAAAACAAAACCGCTTCTGCGCGTCGTAAGGAAACACATCGTGCACATACCCCGCCTCGATGCGCTCCTTGTGGCCTTGCCAGAACGAGGCTTCGAGCAGGTCGGCGTGGTGCTTCATGAACACGCTTTTCACAGCCGGGTTGCCGAGCAAAAAAGGCGCAAAGGTTTCGGGGAACACATCGCGCGGGCCGACGCGGTACCAGACCTCGCCGCTCATCTCTTCTTCTTCGTTGCGCGGCTCGGGCACCTTGCGAAACGTGCAGTCGGTCAGGTACTCGATCTCGTCGTAATCGTAGAACACGACCTTGCCGTGGCGCGTGACGCCGAAGTTCTTCCACAGCATGTCGCCGGGGAAGATGTTGGCGCGCACCAGGTCTTTGATCGCGTTGCCGTATTCGATCACCACCGACTCGATCTGCACAGCCGAGGCCTCCTGCAGATAGATGTTGAGCGGGATCATGCGCCGCTCCATGTACACGTGGCGGATCACCAGCGCGTCGCCGTCTTCTTCGAGCAGACTCGGGCAAAAGTGCTTGTGTTCGGCGACGAGCTCGTCTTCGAAGCGCTCGCGTGGGAACGCGACATTGCTGTACTCCAAGGTGTCGGCCATGCGGCCGACGCGGTCGTGCTGCTTGACGATCAGGTACTTGCCTTTGACCAGCTCGCGCGTCGTTTCTTTCTGCTCTGGGTAGAAGTCTTTGATGAGCTTGAACACATACGGAAAGCTCGGCAGGTCGAACACCAGCATCACCATGCCCTTGATGCCGGGCGCGATGCGAAAGCGGTCGCTCGAATGCTTCAGGTGGTACAGAAAGTCGCGGTAGAACGCGTTCTTGCCCTGCTTCGCGAGGCCGAGCGCGTTGTAGATTTCCGAGCGCGGCTTGCGCGGCATCAACGAGCGCAAGAACTGCACGTAGGCCGACGGTACCTCCATCGTCACCATGAAGTAAGCGCGGGCGAAGCTGAACAGCAGCAGCAGGTCGTCTTCGCCGAACAGCACCGTGTCGATGATCAGACCATCGCCGCCCTCGTGGTGCAGGATCGGCAGCGCAAAAGGCGTCTCGTTGAAGCCGTTGATGATCTTGCCGACCAGGTACGCGCCCTTGTTCCGGTAGAACAGCGAGCTCAGCACCTGGATCTGAAAGTTCGCGCGCATCCGGAAGTCACCGAGTTGCGCGTTCACCGCGGCGAGCACGTCGTCGATGTCGCGCATCAAATCTTCGAACGGCCGCGCGAGCTGAAAGTTGTCGACGATGCGCAGAAAGGTCTCGCGCATCGTTGAGCGGGTCGGGTAGTAGGCGCGGTAGGTGGGCAGCGACGCGGGCTCGTCGTTCTCGATGTATTCGGTCGACACCGCCGGCCGCACGAAGATGAAGTCGTTGTTGAAATAGCTGCGGTGCAGGATCTTGGTCGTCACCGAGTTGAAGAACGTTTCGGCGAGTTCGGGCTGCAGGTGGCCGGTGAGCAGGCCGATGTAGTGCAGCTTGATCTGTTGCCACACGTCCTTGGGCAGTTCGGCCGCCTGGAACTCCGTTTGCAGCCGCTCGGCCGCTTCATCGACCCGCAAATCGTAGAACTCGATGCGCTCGCGCTGCGCGCGCTGCTGGCCGTGCCAGTCGGCCGCCTCGAAGCGGCGTTTGGCATCGGCGCTGGCTTCGCGGAACAAGGTGTAGTGGCGGTCGAAGCCATCGAGCATGGCCTGCGCGATGTCGAACGCGCGCGGGTCGGTCAGCGCGGTCGGAAACATCGCGGGCGACTTCATCGCCGCTCGGGCGGCGCGGCGCGGGCGAACACGGGCGCGAGTTCGGGGCCGCCCAGTGAGCCCATCACCGAGTCGGTCTTCATCGCGTGGCGCGCGTGCAGCGATGCGATCGCGTCGTCGAACGCGCCCGCCATGTCGGCAGCGTTCGGCACGGTGATCTTCAGGTCACGCAGCAAGCCGTTGTTCAGGCCGTAGAACCAGCCGTGCACGACCAGCTCTTGCCCGCGCGCCCAGGCGTCTTGCACCACCGTGGTCTGGCAGACGTTCTTCGCCTGCTCGATGACATTGAGCTCGCCGAGCGCGTCGACCTGCTCTGCGGCGGGCAGCGTGTCGAGCCAATCCTGGTGCCGGTTGCGCACGTCTTGTACGTGGCGGATCCAGTTGTCGGCAAGGCCGATACGCACATCGTTCAGAGCCGCGGCCACGCCGCCGCAGCGCGTGTGGCCGACGACGATGATGTGCTTGACCTTGAGCAGATCGGTCGCGAACTGGATCACCGACAGGCAGTTCAGATCGGAGTGCACGACCACGTTGGCGACGTTGCGGTGCACGAACAACTCGCCCGGCAACAAGTCGACCAGTTCGTTCGCCGGCACCCGCGAGTCGGCGCAGCCGATCCAGAGGTATTGCGGCGCCTGCTGACGCAGCAGCCCGGTGAAGAAGCCGGGGCTGCGCTGCTCGGTCTTGGCGGCCCAGAGGCGGTTGCTGTCGAGAAGCTCTTGAAGCTGGGTGGTCATGGGGCGGTTTGGCAAAAGTTGCCACGAGTGTACGCAGCGCATTGCCCGGCATTCACCCCTTCGGGTCGGGCACGAAGCTCGGGAACGGCTCGGGCGCTGCCGGCGCACGCCGCGGCCGGATCACGCCGAGAGCGACGAGGTTGTCGTGGCTGTCGTAGCGAATGCGCACCACCTCGTGCGGCCGGTCACTGGCCCGGTCGAAAGTGGTCTGGCTCGTGGGCATGTACTCGCGTTCGCCGTGGCCCGTGCCCAGGCGCTCGTCGCGCGCGACACCGGCGGCCTTGCTTTCGGTCGCCGGCGCGGCGCGCGTCGACGATTCGGACTCGCGCAGGCGGCCCGGCTGTGACTCCCGGTCGCGCTCACCGCGCAGCATCGGCGGCTGAGCCGGCGCCCTCACGACGTCGCGCGGCTTCTCGCGGAACACCGCCGCGCCGATCACGCCGACGTGGTCGGGCCGGTCGGTGCGCGCGGCATACGAATCGGGCAGCGCGGTGAAGTAGAACGCCGCCGATTCGGTCAGGCTCTTGCGCCAGCCGGTGATCTCGGTGCGCTGGTGCGGGGCGAGCACGTAGCCGGCCTGGCCGGTCGCCGCGGTCTCACCGCTGACCGCATTGACACCATCGATCGACAGCACGACCAACACGCGAGCGCCACAGCGGTTGGTGAGCCTCACGGCGTAGCGGCTGCCGGGGCTGCCAGCGACCCACACGGCGCCACGGTGCGACCAGCCCGGCAGCGCCTCGTTGCGCGCGCGGTCGACGAGTTCCACGTCGACGAGGCCGCCGTTCGCGAACGCGGGCGCGGCGAAGGTGGCCGCGGCAACAGCGATGAAGGCGACGAATGAGCGGCGGTTCAGCATGGCGTTTCTCCTGAAAAGGAAGTGGGCGACATGCATTGAACGGCGCAGCACGAACGACGGGGTGAAGCGTTCGCGAAATAAGTATTACATCGTCTCGGAAAACA
>JANMWQ010000012.1:0-5299 GCA_031394085.1 Rhizobacter sp.
TGCCGACGCCAAAGATCATGACGACCCCTCGCCCGTCGGGTACGCCGGTCGATCCCCCGGGGGGATGCGGGCCGGCTCGGGAGCGGCCCAGCGCTCGGCCCGCCTCATGCGGATTGCGCGGCCGCGTGGATGCAGCGGAGGTAGTCGCGCACGGTCTCGGTGTAGCCGAGTTCGAGCGCGTCGGCGATCAGCGCATGGCCGATCGAGACCTCTTGCACGCCGGGCACGGCGCGCAGGAAATCGGTCAGGTTGTCGCGGCTCAGATCGTGGCCGGCGTTGATGCCCAAACCTTCGCGCAGCGCGGCCTGCGCGGTCGCCGTGAAATGCGGCAGCACCGTGTCGCTCGTGCCCGCCAGATGCGCGCGCGCAAAGCGCTCGGTGTAGAGCTCGACGCGGTCGGCGCCCAGCGCGCGCACCGCGGGCATCGCATCGGGCAAGGGGTCCATGAACAGGCTCACACGCACGCCGAGGTCGTGCGCTTCGGCGATCAGCGGGGCGAGGCGATCGGCGTCGTGCGGGAACTGCCAGCCGTGATCGGAGGTCGATTGCTCGACACTGTCGGGCACGAAGGTGATCTGGTGCACCGGCAAGCGTTGGGCAACCAGGTCGCGCACGAGCGCCATCAGGTTGTGGAACGGGTTGCCCTCGACGTTGTACTCGGCCTGCGGCCATTGCTGCATCAGTGCGGCGAGCTCGTACACATCGTGCCGGCGGATGTGGCGCTCGTCGGGCCGCGGGTGCACCGTGATGCCGTGCGCGCCGGCTTCGAGCGCGCAGGTGGCGGCGCGCAGCACGCTCGGGATGCCGAGCTCGCGCGTGTTGCGCAGCAACGCGACCTTGTTGACGTTGACCGAGAGCGCGGTCATGCCGCGGTGCGCGTCGAGTCCGGTGGTGAGGAGCGGGTTCATCAGACCTCCCGCCGGGCCGTCAGGGGCCACGAAGGGGCCTCTTCGTGGCCTTTGGAGGTCTGCGCCCCCTCGGGGGGCCGTGAACGAAGTGAGCTGGGGGTTGGCATGTTGGGAATTTACAGGCTTTGCAGGCCCATCATGACCTGACGCGTGCGCAGCACGGTCGAGCCGAGGTGATGTTGGATCATCGCGCGCAGCGGCAGCTTCAATGCGACCAGGCATCGCCCGCAGGCGTGCTGCAGCGCTGGCAGGCTGCCGTGTTCGAGCGCAGCCTGCAGGCCGATCAGCGCTTCGCCGCTGAGCGCGCCGCTCATATTGCCATCGAGCGCAGTCGCCACGCCGGCTTCGGGCAGCAGCGCATAGCGCGCATCCGGCCGCACGGTTTGCTGGGTCTGCGTGACCAAGCTCAGGTCGGGCAACAGGCCGGTCTGTTGCAGCAGCGTCAACTCGAAGGCGCGCAGCGCAGCCTGGGCCTGCGCCTCATTGGCGGCGAGCGCGGGCAAGGTCGCGGCATACACATCGAACAGCGCGGCGTGCGGGTCGTGCCGCGCAAGCAGCTTCATCAGCAACTCGTTGAGGTAGAAGCCGCTGAACAGCGCGGCGCCGGTCAACATCGCCGCACCACCGGCCCACTCGGCGCCGCGCAACGTTTGCACCTCGCTCGCGCCATCGTCGTGCGCCGCGGCCTTGCCGAGCGACACGGTGATGCGCTGGAACGGCAGCAGCACGCTGCGCAGCTGCGAGTACGGCCGCTTCGCGCCCTTGGCCGCGACCGCGAGCCGGCCCTGCTCGCGTGTGAACAGGTCGAGGATCAGGCTCGATTCGCTCCAGTCGTAGCGGTGCAGCACGAAGGCCGCGAGCGATGTGGCCGGTCGCGGTGCGCGGCTCGCCATCCTTGGCCTCAGGCCAGCGCCGGGCCGCCATGGGCCACGAAGAGGCCCACTGCGTGAACCTCGGCGGCCTGAGCGCCCCTCGGGGGCCGGTGCCGAAGGCGCCTTGGGGTCGTCATTTCTTCACTCGTAGCCGTAGGAACGCAGGTGCGCTTCGTCGTCGGCCCAGCCCGAGCGCACCTTGACCCACAGCTCGATGAACACTTTCGCGTCCATCAATTTTTCGAGCTCCTGGCGCGCCTCGGAGCCGATGCGCTTCAAGCGCTCGCCGCCGTTGCCGATCACGATGCCTTTGTGCGAATCGCGCTCGACCACGATGCTGGCCGAGATGCGGCGCAGGTTGCCCTCTTCCTCGAACTTGTCGATGACGACCGTCGACGTGTAGGGCAGCTCGTCGCCGGTCAGGCGGAACAGCTTCTCGCGGATGATTTCGCTGGCGAGGAACTTATCGGTGCGGTCGGTCAGCGCGTCTTCTTCGTACAGCCACGGCTGCACCGGCAAATACGGTTTGACGATGCCGAGCAGGCGCTGCACGTCGGCGTCTTTCTTCGCCGAGAGCGGCACGAATTCGGCGAACGGGTGGCGCTCCTGCATGCCCTTCAGCCAAGGCGCCAGGTCAGCGCGGCGCACCACGGTGTCGAGCTTGTTGGCGATCAGAAAGACCGGTTTGCCCGCGTCGATCAGCGCGAGCACCTTGGCGTCGTCGAGCCCGAAGCGGCCGGCCTCGACGACGAACAGCACCACGTCGACATCGCCGAGCACACCGGTCACGGTGCGGTTCAGCGTGCGGTTCAACGCCGCGGCGTGCTTGGTCTGGAAACCCGGCGTGTCGACGAACACGAACTGCGTGTCGGAGGTAGTGCGGATGCCGGTGATGCGGTGCCGCGTGGTCTGCGCCTTGGCCGAGGTGATGCTGACCTTCTGGCCGACCAGCGCATTCAGCAGCGTCGACTTGCCGACGTTCGGCCGGCCGACGATCGCGACGAGGCCGCAGCGATGTGCGGCCGGCGCGGCCGGTACCGGCGCGGCGGATGGGTCTTCGGTGGCGTTGGTCATGGCGTTTCTCCCCGCAGGGAATCGATCGATGGGCGCATCGAGCGAGGGGTTGTGGTGTCTCAGGATTGCAGCGGGCCGCCGGGCTTGTCGCTGACTTTCAACGCATCGAGCATGCGGCGTGCTGCCTCTTGCTCGGCGACGCGACGCGAACGGCCCGTGCCTTGCTCGACCAGGCTCAGCGCCGGCACCACGCACTCGACATCGAAGGTCTGCGCATGCGCCTGCCCGCGCGTGGCGCTGATGCGGTAAGTGGGCACCGGCAGGCGGCGCGCCTGCAGCCACTCCTGCAATTCGGTCTTCGCGTCTTTCGACCAGCTCGCGATGTCGGTGGTGGCGATGATTTCGCCGAACAGACCGGTGACGACCGTGCGCGCGGCGTCGAAGCCACCATCGAGAAAGGTCGCGCCGATCAGGGCTTCGAGGGCGTCGGCCAGGATCGACGCGCGCTGCGCGCCGCCACCCCGGGCCTCGCCTTCGCCGAGGTGAAGCACCTCGGGCAAGGCGAGCTGCAGCGCGACGCGGTGCAGGCTTTCCTCGCGCACGAGGTGGGCGCGCACGCGGGTCAAGTCACCTTCGTCGGAGCCGGCGAAGCGTTCGAACAACAGCGCCGAAATCACCACGCTCAGCACGGCGTCGCCCAGAAATTCGAGGCGCTCGTTGTGGTCGGCACCGAAGCTGCGGTGCGTGAGCGCGCGGCTCAGCAGGCGCGCATCACCGAAGCGGTGACCGATGCGCCGTTGCAATGCGTCCAGGCGGGTGTCCATCGTCGGTGCGGGCTGCCTACTTCGAGCGACCCTCGTACTTGATCAGCAGGTAGACCGGCTTGATCAACTCGATTTCCTTGTCGTACGCAAAGCTGATCACGACCTTGTCGTTCTCTTTGGTGATGTTGAGGTCTTTCGCGGTGATCGACTGAATCGAGTACTCGATGTCTTTCGTGCGCTCGAAGGCGGCACGGATTTCGGGCACGGTGGTGCCGCCGTCTTGCGCGATCTTGTTCACGGCCTTCTGGATCGTGAAGTACTCGTTCATCGTGGGCAAGACCTTCATCACGATCAGCGCACCAGCGCCGACCACGATGGCCCAGAACATCAGCCCGAAGAGCGTGATACCGCGTTGCCGCTTTGCCGATTGACGCTCAACGCTCATGCTTGAATGCTCCTGTGGTCGCGATTGGCCGAATGTTCGTGGGCATCAATGGAACCCGCCGAACCGCTTCGGGCTGCTGAAATTCATCCAGATCCAGAATGCCTTGCCCACGATGTTTTCGTCGGGAACAAAACCCCAAAAGCGTGAATCTTGTGAGTTATCGCGGTTGTCGCCCATCATGAAATAGTGGCCCGGCGGCACCTTGCAGGTCACACCCTCGGCACTGTACCGACAGTTTTCGCGAAACGGGAACGTTATCTTGTCTTCGGCGCCGTAGAACGGCTGGCTGCGCGGGTTGAGCAAAATGTGGTGCTCGACCTCACCGAGTTTCTCGGTGAACTCGGGCGAATACTGGCGCTGGTCTTCGTCGTAAAAACCAGGCGGAGGCGTCTGCGTCATCGGCGCCGCGACGCCATTCAGGTAGACCTGCTGGTTGCGAAACGAAATCTCGTCGCCCGGCAAGCCCACCACGCGCTTGATGTAGTCGACGCTGGTGTCTTTCGGGTAGCGGAACACCATCACATCGCCGCGCTTCGGGTCGTTGTTGGCGATGATCTTCTTGTTGATCACCGGCAGGCGCACGCCGTAGTGGTACTTGTTGACCAGGATCAGGTCGCCGATCAGTAGGGTCGGGATCATCGAGCCGCTCGGAATCTTGAACGGCTCGAACAAGAACGACCGCAGCAGGAACACGACCAGAATCACCGGGAACAGGCCCGCGGTCCAATCGAGCCACCACGGTTGGGCGAGCAGCGTTTCGCGCGCTTGCGCGACGTGGTCGTCGACCTTCGTGATGCCTTGTTGCGCGAGCTTTGCGCGGCGCGCGGCGTCTTGTGTTTCGAGGTTCGCGACGGCTGCGGCGCGGCGTGGTGCGAACACGAACCGCTCAGCGAGCCAGTAGGCGAACGTGAAGACCGTCAGGATCAGCAGCAGCAGCGAAAAATTGCCGCTCCACTTGCCGAAATACCAGCCACCGAGAAAGACCGCGAGCAGGCCATACAGAACACCGGTCAATGCACCCATCAATCTTCCACTTGGAGGATGGCCAAGAAAGCTTCCTGCGGCACTTCGACAGAGCCGATCTGCTTCATGCGCTTCTTGCCGGCCTTTTGTTTTTCGAGGAGCTTGCGCTTGCGGGAAATATCGCCGCCGTAACACTTGGCGATCACGTTTTTGCGCAGCGCTTTGATTGTCTCACGCGCGATGATGTTGGCCCCGATGGCAGCCTGGATCGCAACGTCGTATTGCTGGCGCGAAATCAGCTCGCGCATCTTCGCGACGACCGCTCGGCTGCGG
>JANMWQ010000051.1:0-2437 GCA_031394085.1 Rhizobacter sp.
CAGTACCTCGCGCCCTACACCGGCGTGACGATGGGCGAATATTTCCGCGACAACGGCATGCACGCCGTGATCGTGTATGACGATCTTTCCAAGCAGGCGGTGGCCTATCGCCAGATGTCGCTGCTGCTGCGCCGCCCGCCGGGCCGCGAAGCCTATCCGGGCGACGTGTTCTACTTGCACAGCCGCCTGCTCGAACGCGCCGCCAAGATGAACGATTCGCTGGGTGGCGGTTCGCTCACCGCGCTGCCGATCATCGAAACGCAGGCCGGCGACGTTTCGGCCTACATCCCGACCAACGTGATCTCGATCACCGACGGCCAGATCTTCCTCGAAACCGGGCTGTTCTACCAGGGCGTGCGCCCGGCCATCAACGTCGGCCTTTCGGTGTCGCGCGTGGGCTCGGCAGCGCAGACCAAGGCGATGAAGAAGGTCTCGGGCTCGATCAAGCTGGAGCTGGCGCAGTACCGCGAAATGGCGGCCTTCGCGCAGTTCGGCTCGGACCTCGACGCTTCGACGCAGAAGCTGCTCAACCGCGGTTCGCGGCTGACCGAGCTGCTCAAGCAGGCGCAGTTCAGCCCGCTGCCGTTCGAAGAGCAGACGCTGTCGATCTTCGCAGGCACGCAAGGCTACCTCGATGCGATCCCGGCCGACCAGGTCGTGAAGTACGAAGCCGCGATGCTCAGCCACATGCGTGCAGAACACGCCGACGTGCTCGGCATGATCCGCGACAGCCGCGACTTGGGCGACGAAGCGCGCGGCAAGGTCAAGGCCGCGCTCGACGCCTTCGCCAAGCAGTTCGCGTAACCAACCCGTACTTCGTCTTTCTCGCGAAGGCGGGGATCTCAGGCGGCGAGGCCCAGCCCGACCGCACAAGATCCCCGCCTTCGCGGGGAAGACGAAACAGGAGAAGAGACACAAGTGGCCTCGCTCAAGGAACTCAAGGGTCGGATCAACTCGGTCAAGTCGACCCAGAAGATCACCAAGGCCAAGCAGATGGTCGCGGCGGCAAAGCTGCGCAAGGCGCAGGCCGCCGCCGAAGCCGCGCGTCCTTATGGGCTGCGGCTGGCGAAGGTTATGGCGAGCATCGCCAGCAAAGTGAGCGGTGCCAATGAATCTGGGGCAGGCCCCAAGCTGTTTTCGGGCACCGGCAAGGACCAGGTTCATCTGCTGGTCGTCGCCAACTCGGACAAGGGCCTGGCCGGCGCGTTCAACTCGAACATCGTCAAGGCGGCAAAGCTCAAGGCCGAGGCGCTGATCGCGCAAGGCAAGACCGTCCAGTTCTACCTGATCGGTCGCAAGGGTCGGGCGCCCCTGCGCCGCGCCTACCCGAACACCGGCGTCACTATGTTCGACACGGCCGACGTCCGCAACCCCGGCTTTGCCGAGGCCGGGCGCATCGTCGATGAACTGATGGACATGTACGAAGCCGGCAAGTTCGACGTCGCGCACTTGTTCTTCAGCCGCTTCAAGTCGGCGCTGGTGCAGGAACCGACCGAGCAGCAGATCATCCCCGTGCCCGCGCCCGAAGTCGTGCTGAAAGACGATGGAGCGGCCGTGGAATACGAGCCCGACGAGGAGGAAATCCTCGCCGAACTGCTGCCGCGCTATCTGCGCACGCAGATCTTTGGTGCGCTGCTCGAAAATTCGGCCTCCGAACAGGGCGCCTCGATGACGGCAATGGACAACGCCACGCGCAACGCCGGCGACCTGATCAACAAGCTGACGATCCAGTACAACCGCAGCCGCCAGGCCGCGATCACCACCGAATTGATTGAAATCATCGCTGGCGCGGAAGCGCTGTAGAACTAACCCGCGTCCCCGCGCAGGCGGGAACCTCAGGCCTGAGACCCCCGCCTTCGCGGGGGAACGGAAAAAAGCTAGAAGGCAAGGACAAAACCATGGCAACCGCCGCAGTTCTCAACCAAACAACCACCGGCAAGATCAGCCAGGTCATCGGCGCCGTCGTCGACGTGACCTTCGAAGGCAACCTGCCCGCGATCCTCACCGCGCTCGAAACCGACAACAACGGCAACCGGCTCGTGCTCGAAGTCGCGCAGCACCTTGGTGAAAACACCGTGCGCACGATCGCGATGGACGGCACCGACGGGCTGACCCGCGGCCAGTCGGTCACCAACACCGGTTCGCAGATCTCGGTGCCGGTCGGCCCGATGGTGCTGGGCCGCATCCTCAACGTGATCGGTGAACCGATCGACGAACGCGGCCCGGTCGGCGCGGCCAAGCGCAACCCGATCCACGCCAAGGCCCCCGAATTCGTCGACCAGTCGACCGAAGCGGCCATTCTGGTCACCGGCATCAAGGTCATCGATCTGCTCGCGCCCTATGCGCGCGGCGGCAAGATCGGTCTGTTCGGCGGCGCCGGCGTGGGCAAGACCGTGCTGATCCAGGAACTGATCAACAACATCGCCAAGGGCCACGG
>JANMWQ010000113.1:0-3605 GCA_031394085.1 Rhizobacter sp.
CGAGATCGCGCTCGATCCCCGACGACTTGCTCACCAGCGAAAACGGGTGCGCGCATTCGGCCAGCACGCCGATCACGGCGCGGGTGATGCCGAGCTTGCGTTCGACCGGTTGGTAAGCATCGGTCGCGGAGCCGATGTTCAACAGCAGCGGCTCGTAGCTGCGGCTCGCGAACGCCTCGCGCAGCATCTGTGCGGCGTTCACCTTGGCGATGATGCGGGTCTCGAAATCGAGCCCGGGCGACATGTTGAGGTAGCTGTGCGTCGGCCGCGCGAAGCAGTAGACGCACCCGTGCTCGCAGCCGCGGTACGGGTTCACCGACAAGTCGAACGAGATGTCGGGTGAATCGTTGCTCGACAAAATCGATTTGGCACGCTCCTCGATGATCGTCGTTGCCGGCGGCAGCCGCTCCTCGGTGGCCTGCTGGTCGAGTGAACCCCAGCCGTCGTCGTACGCCTCGCTCGCCTGTTGCGTGAAGCGATGCTCGATCGCCCACACCGTGCCGCGGCCCTTTTGCGGCCCGCGCGCTGCCGCAGCGGGCTCGTCACGTTGCGCGCCGTCGATCTTTCGCGCGCCGCTGCGCGCCTGTCCCGGCACGCTGCCTCGATCATTTTGCATACTGTGAATATACACAGCCCGGCAGGCCGTGCCAATGCGGCGCATCGGCGGCACCGCAGTCTTCGACCGGCGTGCCGCTATGCTCGCGGATCGAGAGGTCAACACCATGGCAATTCAGCACATCAGTCACGGGTCCACGCAGGGCTACCAGGTTCGGGTCGGCCCGCGCCACGCGTCGATGACGAAGTTCTTCGCGGTGCGCAAGTACGGCGGCATGCGCAAGGCGCTCGCACATGCGCGAGCCGCCGAAGCCGAACTTCAAAAGATCGCACCACCGACCACCTCGCGCACCGGAGCGCGCGTGGTCACTCAGGCCAACAACACCAGCGGTGTGATCGGCATCCGACCGCGCTACGTGATGTTCTCCGAGCATCCGTACCTGTACTTCGTGGCATCGTGGAGCGTCGACGGCAAGGCGCGCTCGACCAGCTTTTCAGCCGAGCGGCACGGCAAGATCGTGGCGCTGAAGATGGCGATGGCGCGGCGCGAGAAAGAAACCGGCGTCGAGTACGAGCTGACGCCGCGGCAGGTCCTGAACCGGATGAAGCACCTGCTCAGCACACGTTGATCGCGGCGCGATTGCGTGACGCATTGCGCGCACGCCGGTTCGCTTCATCGGCGCTGACCGGCGCAGGTCGCCACCGGCCTTTATCTTGATGGTCAGACGCCGATAGCCCTGCGATGGATCAACTTGCTTCGGGCGTCGCAGCGATAGGCGGCGTTGCACTTCTCGCCGCTGCACTTCTCGCCGCTGCACTGCTCGCCGTGGCCTGGCTCGCGCTGCGGCGCCGCCGCCGTGACACGCGCGGCGTGCTGGATTTCGCGGGCATGAACGACCGTGCGTTCGAGTCGCTGGTCGCCGACGCCTTTCGGTCGCAGGGCTACCAACCGGTGCAGGCGCCGCACGGCAAGCTGGCCGACACCGTCGGCCAGCTCATGTTTCGCCGCGACCGCACGACTTTCCTGATCGAGTGCCGGCATTGGAAGGTCGGCAAGGTCGGCGTCGATGCGATTCATGCGCTGCAGCGCACGATGGCCGCACGCGGCGTGTCCGCAGGCTTCGCCGTGACCGGTGGCCGCTTC
Organism: Rhizobacter sp.; assembly: GCA_031394085.1. Taxonomy (GTDB): domain Bacteria; phylum Pseudomonadota; class Gammaproteobacteria; order Burkholderiales; family Burkholderiaceae_C; genus LMDS01. The sequence goes on from JANMWQ010000113.1 coordinate 1,700, forward strand.
AGCCGCGAGGCGATCACGTTGGCTGGCGGCTGCGGCATCCGTTTGCTCGACGGCCCGGCCCTGCGCGCGATCGTTCGCCGTTAGACCGGACTCCGCTGTGTGCGCAGGCACACCGACGCGCGTTCTCGCGTGACCTATGGTCAGTGTTTGCGAACGAGCGTGCGAGCCCTCGCGGCAGACACGGAGCCTTCATGCCTGCCCGAATCGACATCCACCATCACTACCTGCCCGACTTCTACGTGCGCGCCCTGGAGGCCGCCGGTCGCTCACCGCCCGACGGCATCCCGGCCACGCCGGCCTGGAGCGAGGACGACGCGCTGCAGACGATGGACCGGCTCGGCATCGAAAAAGCCTATCTGTCGATCTCCTCGCCCGGCGTGCACTTCGGCGACGACCAGGCCGCGAACGATCTCGCGCGCCGGTGCAACGACGAAGGCGCGCGCTTGAAGCGAGCGCATCCCGACCGCTTCGGCTTCTTCGCCTGCACGCCGCTGCCCGACCTGCCCGGCGCCCTGACCGAGATCGCCCGATCGCTCGACGCGCTCGACGCCGATGGCATCGCATTCGAGACCAACTTTCATGGCTTGTACCTGGGCGATGAGGCACTGGCTCCGATCTATGCCGAACTCGACCAGCGCGCCGCGGTGCTCTTCGTGCACCCGACGGCATCGCCCTGCGGTTGCCGGACTGCGCCGGGCGGAAAGCGCCGAGGCCTCGATCTCGGCTATCCATTGCCGATGCTGGAATTCATGTTCGACACGACGCGTGCGGTCACGCAAATGATCCTGTCCGGAACCCTGGCCAGGAACCCGCGAATCCGTGTGGTGGTGCCCCATGCCGGCGCGTCCCTTCCCGTGCTTGCCGAGCGCATCGACATGTTCCTCGCAAACGGCCCCAAGCCCGATACCGGCACACCGCTGAGCTTTCGCGCGGCGCTCCACGAGCTTCACTTCGACCTCGCTGGCGCACCGGTGCCGGAGTTGCTCGGCGCCCTGCTCGGCGTGGCCGATCCGGCCAAGCTGCACTACGGCAGCGACTGGCCGTTCACGCCGATCGCCGCCTGCGAAGGGCTCGCCCGCAAACTCGATCAGACACCGCTGCTGAATGGCGCCCTGCGCGAAGCCGTCATGAAGGGCAATGCCGAGGCGCTGTTCGCGCAATCGAACGTGCGCGCCGCGGTGTTGTCGCTATGAAACGTGGCGCTGCAACCCCTGCAGCAGCGCGTCGAACGTGACCTTGCAGCGCGGGCTGCCGCGCAGGTCTTCGTGCATCGTCAGCCAAGTGTCGAGGCCGATCGCGAAGTGTTTGGCGAGCACGCGCACCAACCGAGGTTCGCGACTGGCCAGCGCCACCTGGCACACGCCGATGCCGGCGCCCGCGCGGATCAGCGCCAACTGCGCCAGGTCGCTGTCGGTGCGCAGCGCGAAGGCCTCGCGGCGCCACGCGGGCAAGGCCTTTCGTGCAGCGCGCAGGAACGGCGTTTCCTGGTCGAAGCCGATCAACGCGTGCTCACCGAGGCTCGCCAGCGTGCGCGGGGTTCCACGACCCTGCAGGTACGCCTTGTGCGCGTGCAGGCCGAGTTCTACCGTGCCCACGCGCCTCGCGATGAGCGACTCCTGCTTGGGCTGCGTCATGCGCACGGCGATGTCGGCCTCGCGCCGCAGCAGGTCTTGAACACGGCTCGTCAACACGAGTTCGACCTTCAACGCCGGATGCGCGCTCTGCAACTGCGCGACGATGGCTGGCAGCACCTCCACGCCGATGACCTCGCTCGCAGTGACCCGCACGGTGCCCTGGATCCCCGCGCGCTCGCCGTGGCCTTCGGCCGCGCGTTTCAGGGCCGCGGCCGTGCTGCTCATCGCCTCGGCATAGGGCCTGAGCGCCAACGCGGCCTCGGTGGGCATCA
>JANMWQ010000062.1:0-5402 GCA_031394085.1 Rhizobacter sp.
GTGGGGTCGCGTCGTGCGCAGGTGGCGAATGCCGTGGTCGAGCTGCGCGACCCAGCCTGAAATCTCTTGCCCCAAAGTCAGCGGCGTCGCGTCTTGCAGGTGCGTGCGGCCGATCTTGACCACATCGGCGAACGCTTGCGACTTCGCGGCCAGCGTGGCGCGCAACGTTTCGAGCGCGGGCAGCAAGCGCGATTCGAGTGCGGTCAACGCGGCCACGCTCATCGCGGTCGGGAACACGTCGTTCGACGACTGGCCGCGGTTCACGTCGTCGTTCGGATGCACCAGCCGCGCCTCGCCGACCGCGCCGCCGAGCCACTGCGAAGCGCGGTTCGCGAGCACCTCGTTCATGTTCATGTTGGTCTGCGTGCCCGAGCCGGTTTGCCAGACCGAGAGCGGGAACTGCGCGTCGTGGCGGCCGGCGAGCACTTCGTCGGCGGCCGCGACGATCGCATCGGCCTTGCTCGCATCGAGCCCGCCGAGTGCACGGTTCACGATCGCCGCGCTGCGCTTGACGAGCGCGAGCGCACGGATCAACTCCGGTGCCATGCGCTCGGTCGAGATCGCGAAATGGTGCAGCGAACGCTGCGTCTGCGCGCCCCATAGCGCGGAGTCGGCGACGGCGATCTCGCCGAAGGTGTCGCGCTCGAGGCGGTGCGAGCCGGGGCTTTCGGTAAATGTGGATGAGGTGTTCATGGCGTGTTCTTGGTGCGTTCGCCGAATCGGCAGTAGGACGTTTCCGACGCGCCAGTATGCGGGCTCGTGCGCTGCCACAATGCCGGCCATGTCATTCCTGCCGTACGCCCTTGCCCGTCCCTTTTTGTTCGGTCTCGACCCCGAACAGGCGCACGATCTCACCTTGAATTCGATCGCGCGAATGCAGAACACACCGCTCCAATGTGTGTGGCAGCAAGCGCGCGTGAACGACCCGGCCGAGGTCGCTGGCCTGAAGTTTCCAAACCGCATCGGCCTGGCCGCCGGGCTCGACAAAAACGGTCGCTGCATCGACGGCCTCGGCGCGATGGGCTTCGGCTTCATCGAGGTCGGCACCGTGACGCCCAAAGCCCAGTCGGGCAACCCGAAGCCGCGCATGTTCCGGCTGCCGCAGGCGAACGCGCTGATCAACCGGCTCGGCTTCAACAACGACGGGCTCGACGCCTTCATCGCAAACGTCCAACGCGCGCGCTTCAGGCAAAACGGCGGCATCCTCGGCCTGAACATCGGCAAGAACGCCGCAACGCCGATCGAGCGCGCTGCCGACGACTACCTGTTGTGCCTCGACGGCGTCTACCCGCACGCCGACTACGTGACGTTGAACGTCTCTAGCCCCAACACCAAGAACCTGCGCGCGCTGCAAAGCGACGACGCGCTCGACGCGCTGCTCGGCGCGGTGCAACAGCGTCGCGAACAACTCGCCCTGCAACACGGTCGCCGTGTGCCCATCTTTCTGAAGATCGCGCCCGACCTCGACGAGACGCAGGTCGACGCGATCGCCGCCACATTGCAGCGCCACGCGATCGATGGCGTGATCGCGACCAACACCACGGTCGCGCGCGACGCTGTGAAGCACCTGCCGCACGGCGACGAGGCCGGTGGCCTCTCGGGCGCGCCGGTGTTCGCTGCCTCGAACCGCGTGATCGCGCAACTGCGTGCCGCGCTCGGCAGCGCTTACCCGATCATCGGCGTCGGCGGCGTGATGAGTGCGGCCGATGCGAAAGCCAAGGTCGCGGCCGGCGCGAACCTGGTTCAGGTCTACACCGGCTTCATCTACGGCGGCCCACCGTTGATCGACGCGGCAGCGCGCGCACTGGCGGCCGCGCGATGAGGCGGCTGCCGTCTCTTGCACACATCGCCACACTCGCGGCGCTGCTCTTGCTAGGCGCCTGCAGCGCATTGCCACGCATCAACCCCGACATGGCGCGGAGCGCGACAGCGCCGCAGCTCGAAGGCGCGCGCGGCCCACTCTCGGCGGCGCGCAGCAAGCAAGTCCTCGACGACCTGCGCGCCGGCGGGCAAAACACCGACATCCTCGGTCGCCACCTCGCGCTCGAAGCCGCGCTCGGCGACAGCCCGCTGGTCGCCGGCAACCGCGTCAAGCTGCTGCAGGACGGCCCGGCCACCTATGCCGCGATGTTCGCGGCGATCGCTGCGGCGCGTGACCACATTAACATGGAGACCTACATCCTCGAAGACGACGATGTCGGCAGGCGCTTCGCGGCCACGCTGATCGCCAAGCAGCGCGCAGGCGTGCAGGTGAACCTGATCCATGACAGCGTCGGAACGCTCAACACGCCGAAAGAGTTCTTCACCGCGCTCGCCGACGCCGGCGTCAACGTGCTCGAGTTCAACCCGATCAACCCGCTGACCGCCAAGGCCGGCTGGGACGTGAACCAGCGCGATCACCGCAAGCTGCTCGTCACCGACGGCAAGACCGCGATCATGGGCGGCATCAACATCAGCAGCGTCTATTCCGGCGGCTCGTTCAGCGCACGCTCGAAAGGCGGCGCCGCGAGCAAGCTGCCGTGGCGCGACACCGACCTGCAGATCGATGGCCCGGTCGTCGCCGAACTGCAAAAACTCTTCATCGAAACCTGGCAGAAACAAAAAGGCGCGCCGCTCGCACAACGTGCGTATTTTCCCGCGCTGACGAAGCAAGGCGACGAGGTGGTGCACGCGATCGGCGGCTCGCCCGACGAGCCCTACAGCCTGATCTATGCCACGCTGATCTCGGCGATCGACTCGGCTGAAAAGGAAGTGCTGCTGACGAACGCCTACTTCATCCCCGACCCGCAGCTGGTCGCCTCGCTGAAGGGCGCGGTGGTGCGCGGCGTCGACGTGAAGATCGTGCTGCCCTCGGCCTCCGATTCCGACCTGGTCTTCAACGCCGGCCGCTCGCACTACGATGATCTGCTGCGCGGCGGCATCAAGATCTACGAACGCCAGAACGTGCTGCTGCACGCCAAGACCGCATTGATCGACGGCGTGTGGGCCACGGTCGGTTCCACCAACCTCGACTGGCGCAGCTTTCTGCACAATCAGGAGGTGAACGCGGTGGTGCTCGGCAACGAATTCGGGCAGCGCATGCGGGCCGCGTTCGACGCCGACCTGGCCGGATCGAAGCAGGTCACGCTCGAACAATGGGAACAGCGCTCGCCCGTGCAGCGCATCAAGGAGCAGTTCGGGCGGCTGTGGCAATACTGGCTCTGACGGTCGATCGAGGAGACAAGCTCATGAAGAGGTCGTGGCATCGGGCCGCCGGGCTCGCGTTTGCTTTGATGTTCGCCTTGTTGTTCGCTTCCTTGGCGCAGGCCCAAGACGCCACCGCGTTGCGCGCCAGGCACGACAGCCTCAAAGACAAGCTCGCGAACAACCCGTTCCAGCGCCCGCTGGTGCTCGAGTCGACGCAGAACTCGGGTGACCTGAAAGGCGAGGTGTACGCGATCGTCGACCAACCGTTCAGCGTCGTCGGCCCGGCCTTGCAGGGCATGGACCATTGGTGCGAGCTGCTGATCCTGCACCTCAACGTGAAGGGCTGCAGCGCTGCCGGCAAGCCGCCCGCAGAGGTGCTGAGCCTGGTGGTCGGCCGCAAGTTCGACCAGCCGCTCGATGATGGCTACAAGGTCGAGTTCGCGTACAGCCTGCCGGCCACGGCGGCAGATTACATGCGCATGCAGATGGCCGCCGAGACTGGCCCGGTCGGTACGCGCAACTACCGGCTCGCGTTGGAGGCGGTGCCGCTGGACGACAAGCGCAGCTTCATCCACATGTCGTATTCGTATGGTTACGGCGCGACCGCACGGCTGGCGATGCAGGCGTACCTCGCGACCGCGGGGCGCGAGAAAGTCGGCTTCAGCGTGACGGGCAAGACCGAAGACGGCAAACCCCTTTACATCGACGGCGTGCGCGGCGTGGTCGAGCGCAACACGATGCGCTACTACCTCGCGATCGAGGCCTACCTCGGTTCGCTCGCGGCGCCACCGAACGAGCAGCAAGAGAAGCGCCTGCGCGACTGGTTCGCGCTGACCGAACGGCACGCGCAGCAACTGCACGAGATCGAGCGCGACGACTACCTGAAGATGAAGCGCAACGAGGTGCAGCGGCAAAAGGCCGGTGCCGGCAAGTAGCCTTCAGAACACGTCGAGTGACGGGAATGCCGCGTCGGCGCGCAGGCAGCTCGACAGGTAGAGCGCCAGACCGAGGTCGCCCGACCACAGCGAGAAGCGATGCGCACCGTGCGCCTGCAATTGCGCCTGCGACTGCTGCAGCGCGTGCATCGCGAACGCACGGGCGCGATCCAGCCAACCGGCCTCGCCCGTCATCTCATGCAGCTTGAGGAACGCATAGCCGTTGCCATCGGTGCCGTGGCACAGGCCCGGCGGCTTGGCGAGTGGGCCGGCAAACCAGATGGCTTCACCGCCTTCGAGCAGAAGCGCGCGCAAGGCCGGCGAGCGCGCCGACGCGAGGCGGCAGACGATGCCGGGCGCGCCATGGCAATCCTGCATCAGCGGCTTGTCTGGCCAGCTATGGACAGCCGGGTCGAACACCGGCTGCCAGTTGACAGCATCTCCGTCTCGATCGGCGGCGATGCTGAGCGTCTGAAGCGAGCGGGTCTCGAAGGCACCGACCAGCGCCGTGTCGAGCCAGCGCGCGCCGCGCAGGATCGGGTAAACATTGCCCGCGAATCCGTGCCCGGCACCAAGGTAGTCGAGCTGTTTGCCATACATGTCTTGCGTCCACATCCAAGCGTCGGCTTGCGGTTCGCGGCTGTGGTGAACGACGTGCATTTGCTCGAACAGAATGCGCGCCCCGCGTTGAAGCAGATCTTGCCAACGCGCCTGATCGGCCGGGCCGGCGAGGTCTTCGAGCATGTGGATGGCAGCCACCATCGTGCCGGGCGAGCCCCACAGCGACTCGAGCGTCGGGTTGAGCAGATTGCCTTCGGCGACGGCGAACAGCGCATCTGCGGCCGCGGAGTCGCGTAACCGCTGCCATTGCAGCAGCAGCACGCCGGCATCGCCGTAGAGGTACGAAGCGCGCTCGAATCCCACCGTGTCGTTGAAGCGCTGGCTGTGCGCCAGCAGGCCGGCGATGGCATCGGTGAAGTCGCATGAAACGTCTGCCATGGCGTCGTCGCGCAAGCGCAGCAGTGCCCAGATCACACCGGCGGCGCCGAAGTAGAGCTGGGCCACGGGCAAATCGCCTGCCTTCTCGACCTGGTCACCCGGATGCACCGGCCACAGCGTGCGTGGGTCGAAAGCCGCGCAGGCCGACGCTGCGATGTGTTCGATCGCCGCACGCGCGACGGACTCGCTCCACGGGTCTCCGCTGAGCGCCTCGTGCCTGTCAGGGATGAACAGCATCGAAGCGACTCGAATCAGAGCACTGGCACGCCGGTCTTCGCTTGC
>JANMWQ010000071.1:0-3199 GCA_031394085.1 Rhizobacter sp.
AGCGCGGCGACCGGGTGCTGCTGCAGGTCTGGGACACCGGGCTCGGCATCAGCGAGGCCGAGCAGACGCGCATCTTCGACGAGTTCTACCAAGTGCCCAACACGCCCAAGGTCAGCCCCGACCAGCGCAAGGGCCTCGGCCTCGGCCTGGCCATCGTCAAGCGCCTGGCGGGCTTGATGGGCGCCCCGCTGACGATGCGCTCCGTGCCCGGCCGCGGCACGGTGTTCACGCTCGAGTTGCCGCAGGGCCGCGCGCCCCGGCCTTCGGCGCTGCTCTCGACACCGGGCAAGGGCCCGGCCAGCATCACGCTGGCCGGGCGCCGCATCGTCATCGTCGAAGACGAACCCGCAGTGCGGGCCGGCCTCGAAGTGCTGCTGGCCGGATGGGGCGCGCAGATCGACGCGTTCGAGAGCGTGGCGGCGAGCCGGGCCTGGGCCGAGCAGAGCGACCCGGCCGTCGTCCGGCCCGACCTGCTGATCGTCGACTACCGGCTCGAAGACGGCCTCAACGGGGTCGACGCGATCAAGGCGTTGCGCGCCCGCTTCGGCGCCCGCATCCCGGCGATCCTGGTCACTGGCAGCACGATGACCGGGCACGACAAGGAAGCGCAAGACCACGACTTCCACCTGCTGATCAAGCCGGTGGTGCCGAACAAGCTGCGCGCGATGATCGCGTTCAAGCTCGGGGTGAAGCCGGCGTCTTCCTGACGCAACGGCAGCGTCACGGCGGGTCGAAATGTGCCGCAGACCGCACGGAGACACTGTCCCCGTCGGTCGGGTGGCGCGGCGCGTGCGAAGTGGCCCCCTAGACTGCAACGCACCAGCTCCGGGCCCGCCACGGGCCCTGCAACGCGAGCGAACGTTGGGGAAAATCAAATGTCTCGTCGTCTCATGGCCGCGTCTGCGGCTGCCTGCCTTCTCGCCTTCGCCGGCTGCGCCACCGAAAGCTCGCGCGCGGTACAGGTCGAAAAGGTTCAAGGCGCCGCGACGCCGTTCGTCGGCGTGCGGCTGCCGGTGTCGGTCGGCAAGTTCGACAACCGCTCGAGCTTCATGCGCGGCGTGTTCTCCGACGGCGTGGATCGCTTGGGCAGCCAGGCCAAGACCACGTTGATTTCGCACCTGCAGCAGTCGCAGCGCTTCGCGGTGCAGGACCGCGACAACCTCGCCGAAACCGGCCAGGAAGCCAAGCTCCAGGGCACGGCACAGACGCTGCGTGGTGCCTCGTATGTGGTCACCGGCGACATCTCGGAGTTCGGCCGCAAGGAGGTCGGCGACCAGCAGCTCTTCGGCTTGCTCGGCCGTGGCAAGTCGCAGGTCGCGTACGCCAAGATCACGCTCAACATCGTCAACAGCCTGACCGCCGAGGTCGTGTTCTCGGCGCGCGGTGCCGGCGAATACGAGCTCTCGAACCGCGAGGTGCTCGGCTTCGGCGGCACCGCGAGCTACGACGCCACGCTCAACGGCAAGGTGCTCGACCTGGCGATGCGCGAGGCCGTCAACACGCTGGTCGCCGCGAAGGACGCGGGCCAGTGGGGCCAGGCAGAGGTGCGTCGGTGAGTGCGGCATCCGCAGCGCGTGGCGTGCTGCTCGGCACCTGCATCGCCGGGCTCGCCGGCTGCGCCAATCGGCCGCCGCCGCCGCTCTATTCGTGGGAGTCGTTCCCGAAGCTGCAGTACGCGGCCTTGCAACGCGCCGGCTCGATGCCGGCAGAGCAGGTCGGCGCGATGGAGGCGCATGCCGAGAAGGCTCGCGCCGCCAACACGGCGTTGCCGCCGGGCTTTCGCGCCCACCTCGGGATGTTGAAGCTCTCGACCGGCGATGCCGACCAGGCGCGCCAGATGTGGCAGGCCGAGAAGCTCGCGTTCCCCGAATCGACGCCCTACATGGACCAATTGCTCAAGCGGCTCGATGCCCCTGCAAAGAAAGACAACCCCGCATGAGCTTCGCCCGACTCTCCCTCGCCGCCGCAGCCATCGGCTTGGCCGCACTCGGTGGCTGCGCGACCAAGGCGCCGGCCTACGACTACAGCGCGTTCATGAAGGCCAAGCCGACGACACTGCTGGTGATGCCGCCGGTCAACGAATCGCCCGAGGTCAGTGCAACGCCCGGCGTCTGGTCGCACGCGACCTTGCCGCTGGCCGAAGCCGGCTACTACGTGCTCCCGGTCACGCTGGTCGACGAGACCTTCCGGCAAAACGGCATTACCACCGCGGCCGATGCACAGGAGATTCCGATCGCGAAGCTGCGCGAATTCTTCGGCGCCGACGCGGCCGTCTACATGAAGGTCAGGAAGTACGGCACGACCTACATGGTGCTCAGCAGCGAAACGCGCGTCGAGGTCGAAGCGCGCATCGTCGATCTGCGCACGGGCGAACTGCTCTGGCAAGGCAAGGCGGTCGCGACGTCGGCCGAGCAGCAACAGCAGGCGCAGGGCGGCCTCATCGGCTTGCTCGTCGTGGCGATCGTCAAGCAGATCGTCGGCACTGCCACGGATGCCTCGTACACCTATGCCGGCATCGCCAACCAGCGCATGCTCGGCGCGCCGCGCTACAACGGCGTGCTGCCGGGGCCGCGGTCGCCGCACTACGGCAAGCCGCCGGTCGCGCAATAGGGCGCGCCCGCCGATGAGTGTGGTGTCGGTGGCCGGCGGCGCACCGCCGCTTCGTCAAATCGCCGCGTACGCCAACCGCACGTAGATCGGCGCGAACGCCTCGGCCTGCGTCACTTCGAGCAAACGCTCGCGGGCGAGCTCCAGCATCGCGATGAAGGTCACGACCAGCACCTGCGGGCCGCGGCTCGTGTCGAACAGGTCCTCGAACATCGCGAAGCGCCGGCCCTGCAGCGCGCGCAGCACGATGCTCATGTGCTCGCGCACGCTGAGCTGCTCGCGTGTGATGTGGTGGTGCTGGTTCAGGTTGGCGCGCTTGAGGATGTCGGCCCAGGCGGCGCGCAGCTCGTCGGCGTCGACATCCGGGAATCGCGGTGCGAGCGACTGCTCGATCACGACCTGCGCCCGCAAAAAGTCGCGCCCGATCAGCGGCAGCTGGTCGATGCGCGCGGCGGCGAGCTTCATCTGCTCGTACTCGATCAGCCGGCGCACGAGCTCGGCGCGCGGGTCTTCGGGTTCGCCGCCATCGACGCTCTTCTTCGGTGGCAGCAACATGCGCGACTTGATCTCGATCAGCATCGCGGCCATCAGC
>JANMWQ010000092.1:0-7884 GCA_031394085.1 Rhizobacter sp.
TCAGCATCGGGAAAAATCGTTGGTACTTGTCGGCCGCGATCATCACGGCCTTGTAGCCGGCGATGTTGGCCTGCGAGCTGAGCACGTCCATGCTCTGCGCGCGGGTGGTGCGCGGCGCGGCCTCCAACGCGAAGCTCGTGACGCCCGCGCCGGCGAGGCGGTGCAGGCCGTCGGTGTCGAACGGATTCAGCATGCCGACGAGGTTTGCGCCGGTCTTCATCTGTGCGAGCTCGCTGTGCAGCGGCGCGCGCACCTTGAGCACCAGCTCACAGCCGAATGCGCCGGTCGCGTCGGTGATCTCGGCGCCCGCCGCTTCATAGGCCGCATCGGTGACGCTGGCCGCGAGGCCGGCGCCCGACTGAACCCGGATCGTGTGGCCTTGCGCCTTCAGCTTCTTGGCCGTCTCGGGCGTGACGGCCACGCGCGTTTCACCGGCCGCTGTTTCCAGCGGAACTCCTATCAGCATGGGGTGCCTCCTCAGGCGCAAATCGATTCGTGATTTTGGCGCAGCTTACACAACTATCCGAGCCCGCCGAAGTGCCTCGCTAAGATGCTTCCATGACCCAGCGCTGGAAACCGAGTGTCACCGTGGCCGCCATCATCGAACGACGCGCCGGTGACACGCGCGAGTTCCTGCTGGTCGAAGAACACACGCCCGAAGGCCTGAAGCTGAACAACCCGGCCGGCCACCTCGACCCGCAAGAGTCGCCCGAGCAGGGCGTGATTCGTGAGGTGCTCGAAGAGACGGCCTGCGTGTTCACGCCCGACCGGATCGTCGGCACCTACCTCTCGCGCTTCCAGCGGCCGGCCACAGGGGAAGACGTGACCTTCCTGCGCTTCGCATTCGGCGGCACGGTCGGCGCGCCCGACCCCGATCGCCCGCTCGACGACGGCATCGTGCGCACGGTGTGGATGACGCTCGACGAACTGCGCGCGAACCGCGCGCGTCACCGCAGCCCGCATGTGCTCGGCTGCATCGAAGACTTCGTCGCGGGGCGGCGCTATCCGTTGGATGCGATCACGACCGACCCGACCGTCTACGACCCCGAGATCAAACGCTGACGGTGCACCCGGCGGCGGGTACGCCTCCACCCGGCACCCGCCGTGCGCGTGCCGGCCGGCTCGGGACGGCCCGGCACTCGGCCGGCTATGCCGCCACTGCCTCGCCGTCGCGCCGGTACGCGACCAGTTCCTCGATCGTCAGCATCGGGTAGCCATGCCGGCGCGAGAACGCGACCAGCGCGTCACCGCGCATCATGCTGCCGTCTTCGTTCATCAGCTCGCACAGCACCGCCGCAGGCTGCAGGCCGGCCAGCCGCGCAAGTTCGACCGCACCTTCGGTGTGGCCGCGCCGCTCGAGCACGCCGCCCGGCGCCGCGCGCAGCGGGAACACATGGCCGGGGCTGACGAGGTCGCCGGCGGTCGCATCCGGCGCGATCGCGGCGCGGATCGTCGCTACACGGTCGGCCGCGCTGACACCGGTGGTGACGCCTTCGCGCGCCTCGATCGAGACCGTGAACGCGGTGCCATGGCGGCTGCCGTTGTTCGCGACCATCGGCGGGAGTGACAGGCGTTGCAATGCGTCGTCGCTCATGCACAGGCAGACGATGCCCGAGCATTCGCGGATCATCGTTGCCATCATCGGCACCGTGATGCGATCGGCGGCGACGATCAGGTCGCCCTCGTTCTCGCGGTCGTCGTCGTCGAGCAGCACGACGGCGCGGCCGTGTCGGATGGCGTCCAGCGCGATCCTCAGTCGAGGCGGCATGGGGCGGTTGGTAGCAGACAGTTGAGACATTGAAACGCTCCTCGTTTGAACGAAAAACATTCCAGGGCGCGCAAACGCAGCGCAGCCACGCCGGGCTTTTGCCGGGCGAAGCTCGACAAAAGCACCTTGGCTCGAAGAGTCAAGGTGTACCGGCGCAGCCGCACTGCGTGAGCACATCTTCTTTCATCCGGACTGTGCCGCCGAAGCGAGGCACCTGTGCAACTGTGCAGCGAAGGCGGCACTTTTTCCGCCTGCTCTGCGCAACTGCGTAGGCGCTTCGTTCCGGCGGAAAACCGTCGGCCTCGGCATCTCACCGAGTCTGCTGACCTCTTCACCGGGGAGGTGGAGAGCGCTCGCGGGCTTTATCGCTCTGCCCGTGAGGGCTTCGTGATTTACCGCCGGTGGGGAATTTCGCCCCGCCCTGAAGACGTGTGCCGGCCTTGCGACCAGCGCGACGATCTTACGGCGGAGCCCTTGCCCGCACGGGTCGCGGGGGCGACACCTAAAATCTTCGGAATGAAACCCCAGCGTGTCGTCGTCGGCCTGTCGGGCGGCGTCGATTCGGCCGTCACAGCGCACTTGCTCAAACAGCAGGGGCACGAGGTCGTCGGCATCTTCATGAAGAACTGGGAGGATGAGGACGACAGCGAATATTGCGCGTCGAACATCGACTTCATCGATGCCGCGGCCGTCGCTGACGTGCTCGGCATCGAGATCGAGCACGTCAACTTCGCGGCCGACTACAAAGACCGCGTGTTCGCCGAGTTCCTGCGCGAATACGAAGCCGGCCGCACGCCGAACCCCGATGTGTTGTGCAACGCCGAGATCAAGTTCAAGGCCTTCCTCGACCACGCGCTGCGGCTCGGCGCCGAGAAGATCGCGACGGGACACTACGCTCGCGTTCGCGAACGTGACGGCACGGCCGCCGCCGGGCCGTCCCTGGGCGGCCGGCGCCCCCATGGGGAGCAGGAGCGCAGCGACGTGGGGGTCGCCAGGTTCGAGTTGCTCAAGGGCCTCGACCCGCTCAAAGATCAGAGCTATTTCCTGCATCGGCTCACGCAGGCGCAGCTTTCGAAAACGCTGTTTCCGATCGGCGACATGCCCAAGACCGAGGTGCGCCGCAGCGCGGCCGAGATCGGCTTGCCGAACGCAGCCAAGCGCGACTCCACAGGCATCTGCTTCATCGGCGAGCGACCGTTTCGCGAGTTCTTGAACCGCTACCTCGCGAACTCGCCCGGCCCGATCGAGGACGACCGCGGCCGCACGATCGGCGAGCACGTCGGCCTGAGCTTCTACACGCTCGGCCAGCGCAAGGGCATCGGCATCGGCGGTCTGAAAGAGCGTGGTGCGCCGCGGGGCGGCGGCGCGCACGAGCCGTGGTTCGCCGCGCGCAAAGACATGGCCAGCAACACGTTGTATGTCGTACAAGGCCACGATCATCCTTGGCTGCTGTCGAAGCGCCTGAGTGCCGACGACACGAGCTGGATCGCCGGCCACGCGCCTGCCACGGCCAAGCTCGCCGCGAAAACGCGCTACCGCCAGCAGGACGCCGTTTGCGCATTCGATGCTGGCGCCTCGAACACCTTCGACCTGCGCTTCGAGCAGGCCCAGTGGGCCGTCACGCCGGGCCAGTCGGCCGTGCTGTACGACGGTGAAGTCTGCCTCGGTGGTGGCGTGATCGCCAGCGCCTCACCTCAGCACTAGCGTCAACCCTCACCACGATCGTGGGGTGTGCTTCGCTGCGCAGGATGGCAACAATCGGCGCAGCGCACTGGCATTGCCGCCGACTCGCTGCGCGCCACATCGGGAGGCACGATGAAGACAAGGCCGTCGACACAGTTCATGCACTTGCGCGCCGTGGCATGCGCCGCGCTGGCCGCCACGGGTTCGGCCCATGCCGCCGACCCGCCCGACACGGCAGCCGATTCACGCCTCGAAGCGCTGCAACGCCAGGTCAACGAACAGAGCGCCCGGCTCGAAGCACTGCGCCGCTCGATGGCCCAGGAAGAAGCGAGTCTCAATGAGGTGCGGCGCACGCTAGGCGTCGAAGTGCTGGCCTCGCAACGCGCACGCGGCGTCGCGCCTGAGAACACGGTGGCGCAGGCCGCTCAAACCTCCTCTGACGCGAACGCGCCCCGGCCCGTCGGCCAAGCGCCCGATTCCGAAGGGCGCGCGTTGGCCGTGGCGCCGATCTTCGAGCAGCCCGGCGTGCTCACGCCCAAAGGCAAGGCGGTGCTCGAGCCCTCGCTGCAGTACTCGTATTCGTCGAGCAGCCGGGTCGCACTCGTCGGCTACACGATCATTCCGGCAATCACGATCGGGCTCATCGATGTGCGCGAGGTCAAGCGCAACACCTTCAACGCGACGCTCACGGGCCGCTATGGCATCACGAATCGGTTCGAAATGGAAGCGCGTGTGCCGTACTCGTATCGATCCGACTCCAACATCGGCTGCGAACTCGGCCAGGGCTGCGCGTCCAGCACGGTGTTCAGCACCTCGGGCCACGGCATCGGCGACGTCGAGGTGACCGGTCGCTACCAATTCAACGAGGGCAGTGTCGACAATCCGTATTACGTCGGCAGCCTGCGGTTCAAGTCGCGCACCGGCAAGGATCCGTTCGACGTCCGGACCGACACCACCATCCAGGGGCTGCGCGATGGCGTGCAAACCACGTTGCCGACCGGCTCGGGCTTCTACGGCCTGCAACCCGCGCTCACCGTGCTGTTCCCCTCCGACCCGGCCGTGTTCTTCGGCACGGTGAGCTACCTGCACAACTTTGCCCGATCGAACGTCATGCAGGAGACCGAAAACGGCCGCAAGAACATCGGCAAGATCGCTGCGGGCGATGTCATCGGCTTCAACTTCGGCATGGGCCTCGGCCTCAACGAAAAATCGTCGTTCAGCATCGGCTACGACCACGCCTCGGTGGGCCGGTCGAAGCAGAACGGCGAGAACGTCGCGACCTCCGTGCGGGTCCAACTCGGTACGCTGCTGCTCGGCTATTCGTACCGGCTCAATTCGCAGCGCACGTTGAACGTATCGCTCGGCGCAGGGATCACCCGTGACACGCCCGATGTGACGCTGACGGTGAGGGTGCCGGTCACGTTCTGATCACCCGAGGCGCGCCGCTCCGCGGCGCGCGATCTGTCAACGCCTGAGCGAATCGATCACCGCGCCCCGCAATGACGACTGAAGGTTCAGGCCTCTGAGCACGCCCAGGCTGTTGACCGTGGCGTTGATGACCGTGACGTTCTGAATCTTCTGCCCGTCGAGCGTGTTTTGCACCACCGTGCTGATCGCGCCCGCCGACATGTTGACCGGCGCAACGACGTTGCCCGCGCCGCTCTGAACCAAGCCCATCGAGCCGATGTCGTACGACGCGGTGCCACGGCCCGCGCTGACGCGCCCGAGGTCGGAAACGTTCAGGCTCGTCGTCGTGACCAGCGCGCCGTTGACGTAGACCGCGCGCTCGATGCCGAAAGAGATGTTCAGGCCGTCGCCCGAAAATCCGCCGCGCACGCGGTCGAGCGCGTTCTCGCTGACGGCCACCTGCCGCTCGCCGAACGGGTTGGCGCGGGCCTGGCGCGCGAGGGGTTGGACGGTGGGCGGCTCGGAATCCACAGGCTGGGTCGCGACCGGCAGCGACTCGACCAGCGGACGGAGCGCGACGACATCGGTCGGCTGCGGGGCGGCGGTGACAGGTGCTTCGAGCGGCAACATCAGGTCGACGCCGTTCTGCGCAAACTCGGCCACCCAATCAGCGGCCTCGCTTGCGGAGGCGGCGGGCGGCGCGGCGGCGGTGGCGACATCGGCGGCAACGCTGTGGTCGACCGCCACATCGGCTTCGGCCTTCACGGCGCGCGCGGCGAGCTTGCGCAGGCGCCGCGCTGGGCCGTCTTCGACCACCGGCTGTGCGGCCGTGATCTCGGCCAGCATCGCCAGCACCTTGCCCGTTTGCGAGGTGCCGGTTCCGGCCGGTGCGTCGGGCCGGATCGCGCCGACTTCGTCACGTTCTTCCGAGAGGATCGCGCCGAGATTGCGCAACACCATGCTGGCCTGTGTTTCGGCCGCGATCACGGGGCGCTCGGCCTGCGCCGGGCTGGCGTCGAGCGCGTGGGCATCGGCTTGTGGGCGGCTCGCTTCGTTGCGCCCGGCCGCAGGCACCTCGATCGCACGCGGCGCGGCTGCGACGGGCGCCGCCAGCAGGGGTTCGGCTTGTTCGATTTGTTCGATTTGTTCGAGCCGCTCGATCACCAAGTCGGCGCGCGCAAGTGGTTGCGCATTTCCGCGTGCGGCGCGCGGCGCCTCGGGGATCACGCGCACGTTGCGCGCCTTGGCCGTTGCCTGTTTGCGGCTCGTCGAACGCAGCGGTTCGCGGGCCCCCGACGGTTTGGCCGCCGCTTGAACGCTCGTGGGCCGGGGCATGTCGGCCCGCTGGCGAGGCACCCAATGGCCCGGCGATTGATCGACCGCGGCAGCCTGACCGAGTGTTTCGCCCGGCGCCCAGTCGTCGCGCGGCGCGGTATCGAGCTGGCCCACGCTGGCGTTGACCGGCCAGCCCAGCGCACTGCGCGTCGGCTGCCAGACGAGGTCGGCCGGGCCGGCGCAAGTCTGCACGGTGGCCGCTTCGAGCTCGTCGCAGGTGACCTCAGGCAACGACTGCAGCGCGCCGGCCTCGCGGTCTTCGAGGCGGGCGCTGGCGTTCGCGCACGGTGACACGCCGAGGCCGACGCCGATCAGCGAGATCAGCAGCGCGAGTTGGGTAGGTTGATGGTTCACGGTGGGCTCGCTCAGAAGTCGGCCGGGCCGAGCTTGGGGATCACGATGCCGGCAAGACCCTCGCGGCCCACGGCGCCGGCCAGCGGTGACGACGGCGCGGTCTGCCAATCGGCGGCCACGTTGAAGCCTGCGTTTTCCTGTCGGTTGCTGATCACGAACAGCACCTGGTTCGACCACACCGCCTGGAAAGACGCGACCGTCATCGCGCGGGTGCCACCGGCCGGGTCGCCGAGCAGCACGCGGCCGCCGCGAATGCCTTTGACGACGACGAAGTGGTTGTAGCCGTTCTCGTTGACCAGCACGATCGCCGGGATGTTGGCGGAGACGAGCTTGTCGAGTGGCTCCTGATAGCCGTCGGCCTCGAAGCCGTGGGCTTCGAGGTAGCGCTTCATGTCGAGCAGCGAGAAGCCCTCGACACGAATCTTGGCCTGGTCGCCGCGCACGAACATCTCTTCGAAGATCTTGTCTTCGGTGACCGGGTATTTGTAGTGGTGGGTCAGCAGCGTGGAGAGTGCCGCCGAGCCACAGCTGAAGTCGAACTGCTGGCGAGTCGTCGCCGAGAATCGCGCCTCCTTGAGGCTCCTGACGGACACGTTGTAAGCCCCGCCGATTTGAAACGGCAGCTCGAGAGAGCCTGCCTCGACAGCCGGGGCTGCGAGGCAGGTCAATGCTGCGAAAAGAAACCCGACGAACCGATTCATGGCATCTCGATCGATGGCTACTTCAACTGCACATTCACGATCGTGGAGTTTTGAATCAGCACGTTGTTGCCCGAGTTCTGGATCACCGTCGACAACCCGGCCGATCCGGCGAACGCGCCTTCGCTGATGACGTTCATGCCGGTCGTCAGGTTGCTGGCCTGGTTGTCGGCGACGACGCCCTTCAACTGCGCGTCATTGAAGACGCGATCGCCAGCGCGCTTTGTGGCGAGTGCCGCGGCAGCCATCGGCTTGCTGCCGAACGGACTGCGCCGCGCGGTTTCGGACTCCGACGCCGCTGGCATGAGCTCGCCGGGCCGTCCCAAGAGCGAATTCCGAAGTGCGCAGCACGAAGGTTCCCCAACGAGTGCGGACGATGGAGAGGCGATCGAAGGCGTTGCGACGGCGACGGGCGCTGGCGAAGCGCTGGATTGCTCGTCTGCGAATATCGGTTGTGTCCATGACAAAGCCGCCAGCATGGTGATGCTGGTGAGGGTGATGCGCTTGGCGCTTGACATGAGATCTCCTCTGACGACTTCGCGAAAAGTGCGCCGGCGGTCAGGTGATCGCCGGCGCATCTTTTCGATCAGCGGCCGACGTTGAGGTTGGCCTGGACGTTCACGCTTTGCTGGGTCAGCG
>JANMWQ010000103.1:0-1589 GCA_031394085.1 Rhizobacter sp.
CGACGCTCTCGGGCGTCGCCCTGACGCTCGACTGGGTCGAGCGCGCCGTCGCCCGCATCACGCTGACGCGACCGGCGCAAATGAACACGCTGTCGCACGAGTTCCTCGCCGAATTCGATCGCGCGCTCGACCTGGTCGACCTCGAAAGCACGCGCGCGCTGATCGTCACCGGGCAGGAGCGCGCGTTCTGCTGCGGCGCCCACCTGCGCTACTTCGCCGGTCCGCAGGCGTCGATCTTCGACCCGTTCGCGTCGCGCGATCCGTACTTCGCGCGCATCGCGATCCTGTTCGACCGGCTCGAGGAGCTGAGCTTTCCGACCATCGCCGCGGTCAACGGCTTCGCGCTCGGCGGCGGCTGCGAGCTGGCGCTCTCGTGCGATTTCCGCGTCCTCGCCGAGACCGCGAAGATCGGCCTGCCGGAGACGAAGATCGGTGCGGTCGCCGGCGCCGGCGGCGTGCAGAAGCTGCTGCGCCACGTCGGCCGCGGCAAGGCGCTCGACTGGATCCTGCGCGGCACCCACCTCGATGCCGCGACCGCCGACCGCTGGGGCCTGTGCTCGGCCGTGGTGCCGGGCGACGCGCTGCTGCAGACCGCGATCGACCTCGCGGTCGAGCTGCGCCAGCTCGGGCCGCGCGCGGTCGCGCAATCGAAGCGAAGCATCTACGTCAGCGAAGAAGCCGACCTGCGCACCGCGCGGCGCTTCGGCATCGAGGCGCTGGCTATCCTCGTCGGCGGCGAGGAGTGGACGGAAGGCATGGGCGCGTTCGCCGAGAAGCGGCCGCCGACCTTCGACCGCTGGTAACGGCGGCTGCCGGCGGCGCCTGCTGTCGGTTTCCCGCTGCCAGCACCTGACGGCGCCGAGCGCCGCTCACAGGCTGGTGTCGAACGCCTCGATCGCGGCGACCAGGCCCTGCGGGTTGTCGGTCTGCACCGAGTGGCGCGCCGTCGGCACCGTGACGCAGCGCCCGTGCGGCAGCGCCCGCGTGAACCGCTCGGCGTCGGCGGGGGCGAAGATCTCGCTGTCGGCGCCGCGGATCACCAATGTCGGGCAGGTGATGGCTGACAGCCGCGCCCACAGCACCTTGCGCGGTTCCAGGATCTCCGCCGTCGTGCGCTCGTTCAGCGTGCGCGGGTCGTATTTCCAGGTCCAGCGCTCGGCGCTCTCCTGCCGCAGGTTGTGCGCCAGCGTCGCCTGCAGCAGCCCGCGCGGGCGCCGCGCGCCGAGCCCGGAAAGGCGCGCGGCGGCGTCCGCCGGGCTGGCGAAGTAGCGGTACGCGCCCAGGCCGTGCATCAGGCGCTCGACCGCCTCGGTGCGGACCTCGGGCCCGACGTCGACCGAGACCAGCGCGCGCAGCTTCGAGGCGTGGTGCGTCGCGTAAGCGGTCGCGTTGATGCCGCCCATCGACATGCCCATCAGCAGCGGCGCGCGCAGACCCAGCGCATCGATGAAGCCTGCGACGTCGCGCGCATGGTCGTCGAAGCCATAGGCACCGTCGGCGGACCAGTCCGAATCGCCGTGACCGCGCTGGTCGAGCGCGAGGCAGCGGTAGCGGCGCGCCAGCAGCAAGCAGCAGGCGTCCCAGGTGTG
>JANMWQ010000146.1:0-6307 GCA_031394085.1 Rhizobacter sp.
CATGAGCAAGCAAGTTCAAGAGGCGTACATCGTCGCCGCCACCCGCACGCCGATCGGCCGTTCGGGCCGCGGCTTCTTCCGCAATACCCGGCCCGACGACCTGCTGGTCGCGGCGATCAAGGGTGCGATGCGCCAGGTGCCGTCGCTCGATGCCGGCGCGATCGAAGACGCGATCATCGGCTGCTCGTTCCCCGAGGGCGAGCAGGGCATGAACATGGCGCGCATCGCAGTCGCCCTGTGCGGCTTTCCGAAGCCCGTGGGCGGCGTGACCGTGAACCGCTTCTGCGCCTCGGGCATCACTGCGATCCAGATGGCGGCCGATCGAATCCGTGTCGGCGAGGCCGATGTGCTGATCGCCGGCGGCGCCGAGTCGATGAGCCTGGTGCCGATGGGCGGCAACAAGCCGTCGTTCAACCCGGCGATCTTCGAGCGCGACGAGAACATCGGCATCGCCTACGGCATGGGCATCACCGCCGAGAACGTCGCCAAGCAATGGAAGGTCTCGCGCGAAGCGCAAGACGCGTTCGCGCTCGAATCGCACCTGCGGGCGATGAAGGCCCAAGCGGCCGGCGAGTTCACCGACGAGATGACGCCGATCGACGTGATCGATCGCTTCCCGAATCTGCATGACCTCGGGCAAGCGGGCGAGCAAGGCACCAGGACCCGCACCGTCGCCCTCGACGAAGGCCCGCGCCCCGACACCTCGCTCGAAGGCCTGGCCAAGCTGCGGCCGGTGTTCGCGGCGAAGGGCTCGGTCACGGCCGGCAACAGCTCACAAACCAGCGACGGCGCCGGCGCGCTGATCCTCGCGAGCGAGAAGGCTGTCAAGCAATACGGCCTGACGCCGCTGGCGCGCTTCGTCAGCTTCGCGGCGCGCGGCGTGCCGCCCGAGATCATGGGCATCGGCCCGATCGAGGCGATCCCGGCAGCGCTGAAGTACGCGAACCTGCAGTTGTCCGACATCGACTGGATCGAGCTCAACGAAGCCTTCGCGGCGCAGTCGCTCGCGGTGATCAACAGCGTCGGGCTCGACCCGGCCAAGGTCAACCCGATGGGCGGCGCGATCGCGCTCGGCCACCCGCTGGGCGCGACCGGCGCGATCCGCGCCGCGACCGTGATCCACGCGCTGCGCCGCCACAACCTCAAGTACGGCATGGTGACGATGTGCGTCGGCACCGGCCAGGGCGCGGCCGGGATCTTCGAGCGCGTTTGAACCGATGGACGCAGAGCGTCGCAGCGCGGTGCGCAAGGTCGGCGTCGTCATCGGCGTCGGCGCGCTCGCGGCCCCGGTGCTCGTGAGCGCGGTGCGGCCGGCGCCGCTCGCGTCGGAGCGCTTCGCGTCGATCGACGCGGCGCTGCGCACGCTCGCACAGTTGAAGCAGCAGGCGCCGCACCTGACCGGCGCCTGGGATCTGGCGCACGTGCTGCATCACACGGCGCAGAGCGTCGAGTATTCGATGGCGGGTTTCCCGGCGCTGAAGCCGGCATGGTTTCGCGCGACGCTCGGTGCGTATGCGTTCGCGTTGTTCAATTCGCGCGGTGCGATGTCGCACGACCTCGCCGAGCCGATCCCCGGCACGGCGCCGATCGCGCAGGGCCAGCCGCTCGGCCCGGCCGTCGACCATGCCGTCGCCGCGCTGCGGGCTTTCGATGCCCACACCGGCCCGCTGCAGCCGCACTTCGCCTACGGCACACTCGACAAGACGGCCTACACGCGCGCCCACCTGATGCACCTCGCCAACCATTGGGCCGAGGCGGCCTGAACCCACTGGAGCAACGCCCATGGAACCGCTCAACCTCGACTCGGCCGACGGCGCGACGCTCGCCGCACGGCTCTATGCCGGCCACGGCGTGAAGGGCGCCGTCATCATCGGCGGTGCGATGGGCGTCAGGCAGGACTACTACGCGGCCTTCGCGCAATGGCTCGCCGCACAAGGTTTCGCGGTGATGACCTTCGATTACCGCGGCATGGGCGACTCTCGCAGCGCCGCGCAGACGAAGTCCCTTCGCGGCCTCGATGCGGACCTGTTCACCTGGGCGCGCGACTACGACACCGCCATCGACGCGTTGCGCGAGCGCATGGCGGCCGACGTGCCGCTCTACCTCATCGGCCACAGCCTAGGCGCACAGTTGCCCGGGTTGCTGCGCAACCGCATGCACATCGACGGCATGCTGTCGATCGCCGCCGGCAGCGGCTACTGGCGCGACAACGCGCCGCAGCTCAAACGTATCGTGCCGTACTTCTGGCACGTGCTGGTGCCGATCGCGACGGCGCTGTTCGGCTACTTTCCCGGCAAGCGAATCGGCAAGGTCGGCAACCTGCCGCGCGGCGTGATCCTGCAATGGCGCCGCTGGTGCATGGATCCGCGCTACGTCGTCGGCGCCGAGGGCGACAGGGTGCGCGCGCAGTACGCGGAGGTGCGCTTCCCGGTCGTCGCGCTCTCGATCACCGACGACGAGCTGATGACCGAGCGCGGCACGCACGTGCTGATCGACTCGTATGCCAACGCGCCGCGCCGCGTCGAACGCATCGCGCCGGCCGATCTCGCGGTCGAGCGCATCGGCCACTTCGGATTCTTTCGCGATCAGTTTCGATCCTCCCTCTGGGCGCGCAGTGTCGCGCTGCTGCAGGGCTTTCAGAACCCCCAGGAGACGACCCCATGACCATCAAGACCGCCACGTTGAACGGCGTCGCGACGATCGAGATCGCGCGCCCCGAGAAGAAAAACGCCATCACCGGCGCGATGTACAAGATGATGGCCGACGCGCTGAACGCCGCCAGGGCCGACCCCGCCGTGCGTGCCGTGCTGATCACCGGCCAGCCCGGCATCTTCACCTCGGGCAACGACATCGAAGACTTCATGCAGCGCCCGCCCGGTAGCAGCGAGTCGCCGGCGTTCGTGTTCATGCTCGCGCTGATGGCCTGCGACAAGCCGGTGATCGCGGCCGTGACCGGCGCGGCCATCGGCATCGGCACGACGCTGCTGCTGCACTGCGACTTCGTCTACGTCTCGGACGAAGCGCGCCTCGCGATGCCGTTCGTGAGCCTCGGCCTGGTGCCCGAGTTCGCGTCGAGCCTGATCGTGCCGCAGCTGATGGGCAACGTGCGTGCGGCCGAGAAGCTGCTGCTCGGCGACCCGTTCACCGGCGCCGACGCGGTCGAGTGCGGCATCGCCAACGCCGTGCTGCCGGCTGCCGAGGTCGTGCCCCATGCGCGGCGCATCGCCGAACGCTTCAACGCACTGCCGCCCGGCGCTGTGCGCGACAGCAAGACGCTGATGCGCAGCGCCCGCGCTAAGCTCGCGGCCGAGACCATCGCGGCTGAAGGCGAGGTGTTCGGCAAGCGGCTGCGCAGCCCGGAGGCGCAGGAGGCGTTCAGCGCGTTCTTCCAGAAGCGCAAGCCCGACTTTTCGACGTTCTGAGCCTGACCATGTCGCTCGCGGTGAACTGACCATGTCGCTCGCGCTCAAGTTGGTCCTTTCCCCGCTGCTGATTGCCCAGGCGAGGAGTGCGCGACGCCGCGCGCCGGCGCTGCCCGAGGCCGAGGGCGCGCGCGAAGGCCGGCTCGGCAGCGGCGCCCACGCGCTGCGCGTGCTGATCGCCGGCGATTCATCGGCCGCCGGTGTCGGTGTGCAGAACCAGGGTCACGCCTTCGCCGGCCACTTCACCCGCACGCTGTACCGCCGCAGCGGTCGTGCGCTGCGCTGGCGCCTGCGTGCCAAATCGGGCCTGACAACGAAGCAGGTGCACGCGCTGCTGCGCGCCGACCCGCCGCCGGTGGCCGACATCGCGGTCGTGCTGACCGGCGTCAACGACGTGATCGACCTGATCCCGCCGCAGCGCGCGGTGCAGCATCGCGCCGCGCTGTCGGCGTGGCTGCTCGGCGAAGGGCGGGCGCGCTACGTGCTGTTCGCGCCGTTGCCGCCGATCGATCAATTCTGGCTGCTGCCGCAGCCGCTGCGCCGCGTGATGGCCGACGATGCACGCCTGCACGACCAGGCGATGGCGCGTTGGGCGATGACCCTGACCCACGTGTTTCACACGCCGATCGCGTTGCAGCTCGCGCCCGGGGCGATGTCGCGCGACGGCTTTCACCCGGGCGAGCCGGTCTACCGCGCCTGCGGCGAAGCGCTCGCCCGCTTCGTCGTCGACAACATCCTTCCGATGGAGACATGACGACATGACCACCCACCTCAAAGGCAAGACCCTGTTCATCACCGGCGCCTCGCGCGGCATCGGCCTGGCGATCGCCAAGCGCGCCGCGGCCGACGGCGCCAACATCGTGATCGCCGCCAAGACCAGCGAACCGAATCCGAAGCTGCCCGGCACGATCCACTCGGCCGCAGCCGAGATCGAAGCCGCCGGCGGTCACGCACTCGCGCTGCAGACAGACATCCGCGACGAGGCCAGCGTGCTCGCCGCGGTGGAGCAGGCGGTGGCCCGCTTCGGCGGCATCGACATCCTCGTCAACAACGCCAGCGCGATCAGCCTGACGCCGACCGACGCGACGCCGATGAAGCGCTTCGACCTGATGTTTGGCGTCAACGTGCGCGGCGCGTACCTGTGCACGCAGAGTTGCCTGGCCGAGTTGATCAAGTCGGCGCAGGCCGGCCGCAACCCGCATGTGCTCAACATGTCGCCACCGCTCTCGATGCGCGAGCACTGGTTCAGCCCGCACGTGGCCTACACGATGGCCAAGTACGGCATGAGCGAATGCACGCTCGGTCACGCCGGCGAGTTCAGGCCTCACGGCATCGGCGTCAACAGCCTGTGGCCGCGCACCGCGATCGCGACAGCGGCGCTGCAAATGATCCCCGGTGTCGATCTGGCGCGGTGCCGAACGCCTGAAATTTTGTCGGACGCCGCCTACATCGTGCTCACCAGCGACGCCAAATCGACCACCGGCAACTTCTTCATCGACGATGTTCTGCTGCGCCAACACGGCGTCACCGACCTCGAAAAATACAGCGTGACGCCCGGCACGACCGACTTCATCCCCGACTTCTTCGTCGACTGAGCCGGCCGCGCGCCGGTGGTCGGCGCGTCGCCCGCTGCCGTGTCGAGGCGCGACCGGCGCGCAGGTCATGGCGTCGTCGGGTCTGCTAGGGTCGATCCTTGATGACATTGACCGACCCCCCTCCGCTGTCGGCTTCGACAGCGCTGTTTCTGGATTTCGACGGCACGCTGGCACCGATGGCGCCGCGCCCCCAAGACGTGCGAGTGCCGCCTTGGGTGCGGCCCACGTTGCAGGCGCTGGTGGCCCGGCTCGACGGCGCGCTCGCGATCGTCAGTGGCCGGCCGCTGGCGCAACTCGACGCGTTCATGGCGCCCTTGCGGTTGCCGCTGGCCGGTGCGCACGGTGCCGAGTGGCGCGGCGCCTCGGGCCGCATCATGCGTCAGCTCGGCGACCCGCCGCCGACCGTGGTGCAAGCGGCGCGCGTGCTCGTGGCGGCGCACGCCGGGTTGATCCTCGAATCGAAGCCGAGCGGCTTCTCGTTGCACTACCGCGCGCGCCCCGAGCTCGAAAACGACTGCCGCGATGCGTTGTTCGCCGCGCTCACCGCGGTGCCCGAGGCCGACACGGCCTGGCAGTGGCTGCAGGGCCACTTCGTGTTCGAGCTCAAGCAGCGTTCGGTGTCGAAAGGGCTGGCGGTGCGTGCGTTGATGGCGCAGGCGCCGTTCGCCGGGCGCGTGCCGGTGTTCGTGGGTGACGATGTGACCGATGAAGACGGCATCGCCGCGGTGCAGGACGCGGGAGGCTACGGCGTGCGTGTCGGCGGCGGTGCGTCGCAGGCGCGCTTTCGGCTGGCCGATACCGAGGCGGTCGGCGCCTGGCTGATGGCCGCGGTGACGCCGCGCTCCTCGGCATCGCCGGATTCGCGCCCATGAGCCGCCTCGTCGTCGTCTCGAACCGGGTGGGCGATCCGCGCAAGGCGGCGGCCGGCGGTCTCGCGGTGGCGCTCGGCGACGCGCTGTCGCAAAGCGGCGGGCTCTGGTTCGGTTGGAGCGGCAAGGTCAACGAGGCCGGCGCGCCGGGCGAAGCGGAGGTGCACACGCACCGCGCAGGCGCGGTGCAACTCGTGACGATCGACCTCTCGCGCGCCGACCACGATGCTTACTACACCGGCTACTCGAACCAGGCGCTGTGGCCGGCGCTGCACTACCGGCTCGACCTGGCCGACTTCGGCGCCGGCTTCTTCGCGGGCTACCAGCGCGTGAACCGCCTGTTCGCGCGCAAGCTCGGTGCGCTGTTGCGGCCCGACGACGTGATCTGGGTGCACGACTACCACCTGATCCCGCTGGCCGC
>JANMWQ010000195.1:0-1845 GCA_031394085.1 Rhizobacter sp.
AGCACCGCGAGGCATTGCGCGATGTAGTCGTCGGCGTACGCGCTGTGCACGTCCATGCGCACGACGAACTCGCCAGTCGCGCGCTTCAGCGCGGCGTTCAGGCCGGTCGACACGATGCGCGCGGGGTTGTCGATCCACGCGATGCGCGGGTCGGCCGCGGCCAGGCGCTGCAACAATTCGCGCGTGCCGTCGTCGCTTTGCCCATCGGCGATCACGAGCTGCAGCGCCCAGCCCGGCGCGAGTTGCTGGCGCAGCACGCCAGCGCAAAAGCCCTCGATGTATGGGCGCTCGTTGCGGCACGGCACGATGACACTGACGAGGCTCATGGCGCGGCACCCCGCGCGATCACCGCGTCGAAACAGCTCAGCATGCGGTCGACGCTGTGTTGCCATTCGTACCGCTGCAGCACCCGCTCGCGGCCGGCGCGACCGAGGCGCGCGCGCAGGTCGGGTGCATCGACCAGCGCGCGCAATGCATGCGCCAGCGCCGCCACATCGTCGCGCGGCACCACCAGCCCGGTCTCGCCGTGCACCACCACTTCGGGCAAGCCGCCCGCGTCGCTCACGACCACGGGCAGGCCACAGGCCGAGGCCTCCAGCACGGCGACGCCGAAACTCTCACTGTCGAGCCGGCTGACCGCGACGTACACGTCGAAACCGTTCAGCCACTGCGGCACGTCGGCGTGCGGCACGGCACCTGTGAAGCGCACCTGCGCGGCGATGCCGAGCGCAGCACACAGCGCCTCGAGCTCGGCACGTTGCTCGCCGCCACCGACGATCACCAGCGACAACGGCGGCCGGCTCGCAACGTGGTCCGCAGCGAGCATCGCGAACGCGCGCACCAACACGTCGACGCCGTACTTCGGCGCGAGCGTCTTGACGGTGCCGATCACCACGCCGTCGTGCGCCCGAGGCTGCGGCGTGAAGCGCACGGTATCGACGCCGAACGGCGTGATCGCGACCGCGCCGATGTCGGCGACGAGCCTTCGCACCTGGTCCGCCATCGCCTCGCTGGTCGACGCCAACGCGTCGGCGCGGCGCAGGTTTCGGCGCAGCCACCAGCCCTTGAGCCGGCTCTCGCGCGGAAAGTCGTACACATCGCTGCCCCAGACCGACAGCAACCAGGGACGGAACCCGGCCAGCGCGGCGCTGCTGCCGTAGCCACTGGCGTAGTGCACGTTCAGCAGGTCGGGCCGCTCGGCTCGCAGCAGGCGGCGCAGCGCCGGCACGTTGCGAAAATAGCCGGCCGTGCCGGTGTGCGGCAGCGTCACCATGCGCACCCCAGTCGGCGCCCGCCACGTGGCATCGGCGTGCTGGGTCGCAAGCACGAGTTCGACCCCGCGCGCGTGCAGCGCTTCGACCCAGCGCTGGGTGTGGATCACGCTCGCGGGCGCCAGCAGCACGACCTTCATGCGGCGCGCTCGAGGTAGACGACGATCTGGTCGCCGTCGCGCGCGTGGTTCAGGCGATCGGCATGGCGCGCGTACTCGCGCAATTGCGCTTCGGTGAAGGCGCCCGGCGCGGGCACGATGTCGTTGCAGCCCGGGCGCATCAGCGCGATGCCGCGGCGGTACTGCTCGCTGCCCCAGAACTGAAACGCGGTCGAGTCGAAGGCGATGCGCTGCACATTGAATCCGCAACGCTCGGCCAGCAGGCGAATGCTGGCGATCGAATGAAGGCAGAGGTGACGTGGCGCGTCGAGCGCACACCAGTCGACGCCGTAGTGCCGCCACGCGTAGGAGCTGACGGTGGGAATGCGCACGACGCAGCGGCCACCCGGCACGAGCGCGCTGTGCGCGGCCCGCAGCGCGCGCTGCTGATCGACGATGTGTTCCAGCGAGTGGTG
>JANMWQ010000235.1:0-4196 GCA_031394085.1 Rhizobacter sp.
CCGATTGGGGCAGCGTGTCGGACGAGACCTGGGCGCGCACCCAACTGCTCTACGTGTGCTCGCCCGGCAACCCGACTGGCGCCGTGATGCCGCTTGCCGAATGGCAGCTGTTGTTCGAACTGAGCGAGCGTTTCGGCTTCGTCATCGCTGCCGACGAGTGCTACTCCGAGATCTATTTTCGCGACGAGGCACCGCTCGGCGCGCTCGAAGCCGCCGCCAAGCTCGGCCGAAACTTCGACCGCCTGATCGCGTTCACCAGCCTGTCGAAGCGCTCGAACGTGCCGGGCATGCGCTCGGGTTTCGTCGCCGGCGATGCGCAGGTCATCAAGCAGTTCCTGCTCTACCGCACCTACCACGGCAGCGCGATGGGGCCGGTCGTGCAGCAGGCCAGCATCGCGGCCTGGAACGACGAAGCGCACGTGATCGCGAACCGCGACAAATACCGCGCGAAGTTCGCGCAGGTCACGCCGTTGCTGGCACAGGTGATGCCGGTCGCGCTGCCCGATGCGGGCTTCTACCTCTGGGCCGATGTGTCGAAGCTCGCACCGAACGGCGGCGACGTGGCCTTCGCCCTCGCGCTGCTCGCTCAATACAATGTCGCGGTGCTGCCCGGCAGCCTGCTGGCGCGTGAGGCACATGGCGTCAACCCGGGCGCAGGCCGCATCCGCCTCGCGCTGGTCGCCGAGGTCGACGAATGTGTCGAAGCGGCGCGCCGAATCCTGCTTTTCGCCCGCTCTTCTTTCGTTCAATCCTTGTGAGCCACAAATGACCCAAGCCAACATCCACGAGTTGCAAAGCACCATCGAGCTCGCCTGGGAGAGCCGCACCTCGATCAACGCGATCAACAGCCCCGAAATCTACACCGCCGTCGAGGCCGTGATCGCCGAGCTGAACGCCGGGCGCCTGCGCGTGGCCGAGCGCTTGGGGCCAGGTCAATGGACCGTCAACCAGTGGGTCAAGAAGGCCGTGCTGCTGAGCTTTCGGCTGAACGAAAACAAAATGATGCGCGCCGGTGACCTCGGCTTTTTCGACAAGGTGCAGACCAAATTCGCGCACCTCGATGAAGCGGCGATGCGCGCCACCGGCGTGCGCGTGGTGCCGCCCGCCGTCGCCCGGCGCGGTTCGTTCATCGGCAAGAACGTGGTGCTGATGCCGAGCTACGTGAACATCGGCGCGTATGTCGACGAGGGCACGATGGTCGACACCTGGGCGACTGTCGGTTCGTGTGCGCAGATCGGCAAGAACGTGCACCTGAGCGGCGGCGTCGGCATCGGTGGCGTGCTCGAGCCGCTGCAGGCCAACCCGACCATCATCGAAGACAACTGCTTCATCGGCGCGCGCAGCGAGGTCGTCGAGGGCGTGATCGTGGAAGCGAACTCGGTCATTTCGATGGGCGTCTACATCAGCCAGAGCACCAAGATTTACAACCGCGCGACAGGTGAAACGAGCTACGGGCGCATCCCGTCGGGCTCGGTGGTCGTCAGCGGCAACCTGCCAGCGGCCGACGGCAGCCACAGCCTGTACTGCGCGGTGATTGTCAAGCAGGTCACGGCCGAGACGCGCGCCAAGACCAGCATCAACGAACTGCTGCGCAGCTGATCACGGCGCGAGCCGTTGCGCGAGCGCCGCAGCGTGTCGTTTGACACTCGAAGCGTGAAATGATCGACTCCGACACCGGGCAAGCGCCCAAGCCTGAAAGGATTCTCATGAGTGGCGGAAACATGGAGCGCGTGCTGCGGCTGATGTCCGAGAAGGGCGCGTCTGACGTCTACCTTTCGGCGAGTTCGCCGATCCTGATCAAGATCAACGGCCAGTTGCTGCAGCTCAGCGACCAGCCGCTCCAGCACGCGCAGCCGCGCCAGCTGCTCGCCGAGCTGCTCACGCCGAGCCAGCTCGAAGAGCTCGACGACACCGGCGAGCTCAACATCGGCGTCGGCATCGCGGGCGTCGGTAGCTTTCGCCTGAGCGCGTTCAGGCAACGCGGCACCATCGCCGCGGTATTTCGCTGCATTCCGTTCGTGATCCCCACGCTCGAGAGCCTGAACGTGCCGCCGGTGCTGAACACGATGGTGCTGGAAAAGCGCGGCCTGATCCTGATGGTCGGTGCGACCGGTGCGGGAAAAAGCACGACGCTCGCCGCGATGCTGGAGCAGCGCAACCAGCAGCTCGCCGGCCACATCCTGACGATCGAGGACCCGATCGAGTTCCTGTTCAACAACAAGAAGTCGGTGATCAACCAGCGCGAGGTCGGCCGCGACACGCAGTCACTGAACATCGGCCTGAAAAACGCGCTGCGCCAGGCGCCCGACTGCATTCTGATCGGTGAGATCCGCGACCGCGAGACCATGACGGCGGCGATCTCCTACGCCCTCTCGGGCCACCTCGTGCTCTCGACCCTGCACGCCAACAACAGCTACCACGCGCTCGGCCGGATCCTGTCTTTCTACACGCCCGAGGCGCGCCCCGCGCTGCTCGCCGACCTGGCCGCGGGCCTGAAGTCGATCGTCTCGCAGCGCCTGATGCGCGCCACGGCCGGCGGCCGCGTGCCCGCGGTCGAGGTCATGCTCAACACCAAGCTCGTTTCCGAGCTGATCGAGAAGGGCGACTTTTCGGGCGTCAAGGAGGCGATGGAAAAATCGATGGCCGAAGGCTCGCAAACCTTCGAGCAAGACCTGGCCCGGTTGATCAACGCGGGCCTGATCAGTCGCGACGAGGGCCTGGCCTTCGCCGATTCGCCGACCAACCTGATGTGGCGACTGCAAAACGACATGGCGCCGGTCTCGCGCGCTGCGCCCAAGCGCGAGGAGCAAGACGACCAGGCCACCTTCACCGAGGTCACGATCGACGTGCGGCCCGAGCCGGCGACGACCACGACGGCGAGCCTGCGCCGGTTCTGAAGCGAGCCCAGGTCCATGTCACGCACGCTGCAACTCGCCGAACAGCTGATCTCGTGCCGCTCGGTCACGCCCGACGACGGCGGCTGCCAGGCGCTGATCCGCGAACGGCTGGCGGCACTCGGCTTCGAGTGTCACGCACTCGAACACGGCCCCGAAGGCGCGCGCGTGCTGAACCTGTGGGCCGTGCGCCGCGGCAGCGTCGGTGCCGCCGGCAAGCTGCTCGCGTTCGCCGGCCACACCGATGTGGTGCCGACCGGCCCGCTGGCCCGGTGGACGAGCGACCCCTTCGTGCCGACCCACCGCGACGGCCAGTTGTATGGGCGCGGCGCCGCCGACATGAAGACCTCGATCGCAGCGATGGTGGTGGCGGTCGAAGAGTTCGTCGCGGCGACACCCGATCACGCGGGCTCGGTCGCGTTCTTGTTGACCAGTGACGAAGAAGGCCCTGCTGTCGACGGCAGCGTGCGTGTTTGCGACTGGCTGCGCGAACGCGGCGAGCGGCTCGACTACTGCATCGTCGGTGAGCCGACCTCGGTCGACGTGCTCGGCGACATGATCAAGAACGGCCGCCGTGGCACGCTCTCGGGCAAGCTGCGGGTGATCGGCGTGCAGGGCCACATCGCCTACCCGCACCTCGCGAAGAACCCGATCCACCTTCTCGCGCCGGCGCTCACCGAACTCGTCGCGATGCAGTGGGACGCAGGCAACGCGTACTTCCCGCCGACGAGCTGGCAGGTGTCCAACATCCACGCCGGCACCGGCGTGGGCAACGTGATCCCCGGTGATGCGACGATCGACTTCAACTTTCGCTTCTCGACCGAATCGACGCCGGCATCGCTCAAAGCGCGCATTCACCAGGTGCTCGATCGCCACGGCCTAAAATACGAGCTCGCCTGGACGCTGGGCGGCGAGCCTTTCCTGACGCCGATCGGCGATCTGAGCGAGGCACTCGCCGCGGCGATCCGCGCCGAGACGGGCTTGGCGACCGAACTCTCGACCACCGGTGGCACGTCCGACGGCCGCTTCATCGCCAAGATCTGCCCCCAGGTGATCGAGTTCGGCCCGTTGAACGCAACGATCCACAAGATCGACGAACGGGTCGAGGTCGCGAGCCTCGATCCGCTGAAAAACATCTACCGCGACACGTTGAGTCGATTGATCAAATGAAAAACGAGTTCGCCGCGCGGGCCGCCGCGCCGGGCCGCCCCAAGCAAGGCCCGACCCTCCCGGAGGGTCGATTTCCGTACCCGGAAATCGGGGTGTCGTCATGACCCTGATAGATCTCATTACTGCGCAGAG